>DASZCB010000258.1:0-2003 GCA_035943575.1 Rhodanobacter sp.
TCTATGTGCCTGCTGAACTCACACCTGCCACGACGTCGCAGGCGTGCATCAACGCCTTGCCGGGAGCGACGCAGACCGATCCAGTCAACGCCACGGGCAAACTGGTATTTACCGGCAACATCATTCCGTCCGCGTGCGTGGCTCCTGCTTCCACAGTGCTGCTGAGGCTTTATCCGCAGCCGAATGTCACCAACAGCACGGCGTCCAATTACCAGGCTGCATTGAACGACAGCAGCGCGGCGGATACGTTTGGCCTCTCGATGCAGAAGGGGTTTGGCAACAAGAATTTCTTGAATGGCCGCTGGAACTGGTCCGATTCGCGCAGCACCACGCCGAGCATCTTCGGCTTTATCGATACCGGAGCGACGCTGGGCACGGACACAACGATGAACTGGAGCCACAGCTTTACCCAGCGGTTCCGCAATACGCTGAGTTATTCGTTCAGCAGGTCGCGCAGCCAGGCGGTCCCTTTCTTCGCGAATAAAAACAATATTGAGGGCGCGGCGGGCATTATGGGAACAGATACCAGCGACCCGAAGTATTGGGGTCCGCCGAACCTGAACTTCGGCAGCGTCTCGGGCCTCTCCGACGGCATATATTCTTACAATCGCAGCGAGACGAACAGCGTGCGCGAGGCTCTGACGTGGAACCACATGCGCCATAACGTTGACTTCGGCGGAGGCTTCAACCGGCTGGAGTTCAACTACCTGACGCAGGCGAATCCGGATGGCCAGCTCACGTTCACCGGCGCGGCTACGCAGGCGACGGTGGGAACGGGCGCTAGTTCGACGGTGGTAGGCGGCTCGGACCTGGCGGACTTTCTGCTTGGTCTGCCCGACACCAGCGCGATCGCGTACGGCAATGCGAACAAGTATCTGCGGCAAAATACGTACAACCTGTACATCAACGATGATTTTCGTGTGAATCCGGAGTTCAGCATCGTCGCCGGATTGCGGTGGGAGTACGGCTCGCCGGTGTCGGAGCTGAAGGGCAAGCTGGTGAATCTCAACACCGGGCAGAACTTCACTTCGGCCACCCAGGTGACGGGCAGCAATCCTCTGCTGCACGCGGATTACAGCCGTCCCGAGCCGAAGGTGGCGATCGCATGGCGGCCGATCTCCGGCTCGTCGTTGCTGATCCGTTCGGGCTACGCAATCACCAACGATACGTCGGTATATCAGGAGGCCGCGCTGCAGATGGCGCAGCAGGCTCCGCTGTCGACCAGCCTGAACCTGCAGAACGGCACCAGCTGCCCATTCAACATCGCGAACCCGTTCAGTGCCACTTGCGGGACGGCGACGCCGGATAACTTCGCTCTCGATCCGAACTTTCGCGTCGGCTACGTGCAGAGCTGGAACCTGCAGGTGCAGCGGGATTTGCCTTTCTCCATGCAGATGATCGCGAACTATGACGGCATCAAGGGCACGCACGGCGTGCAGGAGTTCCTGCCGAATACGTGTGCACCCTTGCCGGGTAACACAGCCACGTCGTGCAGTGCATATCAGAACTATCCGCACGGCTATATCTATCGGACGTCGGGCGGCAACCTGGAGCGGGAAGAGGGTTGGATCAATCTTCGGCGGCGCCTGCGCAACGGCTTTGAGGCAGGAGTTACGTATACCTATGCCAAGTCGATCGATGACGACTATTCGTTAAGCGGGCAGGGAGGGGTGACCAACAGCTCCGGCATCGCGCAGGACTGGACCAACCTCCGTGCGCAGCGGGGACTTTCGACGAACGATCAGCGCCACCACGTTGTCGCCTATCTGCAATACACAACCGGCATGGGGATCGGCGGCAAGACCCTGATGTCGGGGTGGCGCGGCGCCGTCTACAAGGACTGGAACATCCACGTGGACTATAACGCAGGCACTGGATTGCCGGAGACGCCGATCTACGCCGGCGCAACCGCAGTGGGGACGAGTATCAGCGGAACCATCCGGCCGAATCTTGTCGGGTCGCCATACGCCCAACTGACGCCGGGAGTATTTCTGAATGCGGCC
>DASZCB010000259.1:0-8350 GCA_035943575.1 Rhodanobacter sp.
AGAACATCGCGGTCAGCAGCGTCAAGGTGAGCGAGCTCGAACCCGGCTACGCCTATCTTCGGATCAGCCAGTTCCAGGAAGACACCGCCGGCGATCTGGATCGCAAACTCGGCGAGCTGATCAAGAAGAGCGGCGCGCAGAAAGGCGCCGTGCTGGATCTGCGCAACAATCCCGGCGGCCTGCTCACCGCCGCGGTCGGAGTCAGCGACGACTTCCTCGACGCCGGCATCATCGTCACCACCCGTGGCAGGCTGCAGGATGCCAACATGAGTTTCAGCGCGCATCCCGGCGACCTGCTCAACAGCGCGCCGATGATCGTGCTGACCAACAACGGCACCGCCTCAGCCGCCGAGATCGTCTCGGGCGCGCTGAAGGACAACCACCGCGCACTGATCATGGGCCAGCGCACGTTCGGCAAGGGCGTGGTGCAGACCGTGCTGCCGCTGGATGCCGACCACGCGGTGAAGATCACCACCGCGCGCTACTACACGCCGAACGGCACCTCGATCCAGGCCGAAGGCATCAAGCCGGACATCGCACTGGCCGACCTCACCGTCAACAAGGCCGACAGCGGGCCGGTACTGATCAGCTCCGAAGCCGACCTGCCGAACCATCTTGCCAACGAGCATGCCAAGACCGGCAACGATATCAATGACGACGGCAGCGCCGCCGATGGCAAGTTGGCCACCAGCGACTACGCGCTGTCGCAGGCGTTAAACGTGCTGAAGGGCATGGCGCTGCGCCAGCCCGCCGCCATTAGGCGCTGATATCCGTCAACGCAAACGGCCCGGTTTCCCGGGCCGTCGATGCGCTTGCTGAAAGGATGTGCGCGCTCTTGTGAAGAACTCACATCAGGCTGTGGCGAACAACCCGCGCATCTTCTTCATTGCGTTCGCCTCGACCTGACGGATGCGTTCGGCGGAGACACCGTACTCATCGGCCAGATCCTGCAACGTAGCCTTGTTGTCGTCGTCCAGCCAGCGGCGCTGGATGATGTCGCGCGAACGCTTGTCCAGATGGCTCAACGCATCGGTCAGCGTCTGCATCTGGTTATCGGCATAGTCCTCGTCGGCCACGTTCTCGTACGGGTCGGCACCGTCGTCGATCAGGAACGCCGCCGGCGCCGGCTTGGCGTCGTCGTCGGCATCGGCCGGCGCCTCGAAGCCGATGTCGCGGCCGGACAGGCGCGACTCCATCTCGCGCACGGTCGCCTCGGGCACGCCCAGATCCTTCGCCACCGTGCTGACCTCGGCCGCGTTCATCCAACCCAGACGCTTCTTGCTCTTGCGCAGGTTGAAGAACAGCTTGCGCTGCGCCTTGGTGGTGGCGACCTTGACAATGCGCCAGTTCTTGAGGATGAACTCGTGCATCTCGGCACGGATCCAGTGCACCGCGAAGCTGACCAGACGTACGCCCTGATCCGGGTCGAACCGCTTGACAGCCTTCATCAGGCCGATGTTGCCTTCCTGGATCAGATCGGCCAACTGCAGGCCGTAGCCGCTGTAGCCGCGCGCCACGTGCACGACAAAGCGCAGGTGCGACATCACCAGCTTCTTGGCCGCAGCCAGATTTGCCTCTTCGAGGAAGTCGCGCGACAGCGCCTGCTCCTCTTCCGAGCTCAGCACCGGGATGCGATGGACCGCGGAAATATAGGCATCCAGACTGCCGACAACGCTCGGCAGCGGAAAGTTGGCGGTCACCAAAGCTTGAGACATGGGTGGAACCTCCTTCAATGACATCAAAGTTTAGCACTCGGGTGGTTGGAGTGCTAAAGCTCCGATTGGTTCAGCCCGGATACGTTCCGAGCTTTAATGAACCGAATGGTATAGATATTTGCAGCCCTTGTCGAGTGCCGCATTCAGAACGATGACGACAATCGCAATTTGCAATATGCGGTCATCCGAATGCCTGAGCCTGCGTTATTTTGAGCTACCTCCGATACCCCCGAAAGGGCAGAATCCATGAACGCAATGTTGAAGCCGATAAGCGTTGCCAGGCATCATACATTTCGAGTTCATCCGTTTCAGATCACGCAGGCTGCTCCCTGGGACATCTTGTTCTTTCTCACGGAAGTCGAATCAGGCGCCGCGAAAAATCACTTCACCCCGGAAATCAGCTTCAGTCAAAAAGTGCAAAACGCCCTCGCCCTGCGGTGTGCCAAGGCAATCCTTGGGAGAGTATGGGGACTTGGTCGATTGTTCAAATCTGATCAATTCGTGGTGGTTCGTCGAGACAACCAGACATTGGGCGCGGCCTTGG
Source organism: Rhodanobacter sp. (assembly GCA_035943575.1). GTDB lineage: Bacteria > Pseudomonadota > Gammaproteobacteria > Xanthomonadales > Rhodanobacteraceae > Rhodanobacter. The sequence continues at coordinate 2,260 of DASZCB010000259.1, forward strand.
TCCGCACCGTTTGTATGGAGGACAGCCCAAAGACCGCCGTCATCGAATATCTGGTGGTCGAATCCAGATTCCGTAGACAAGGTGTTGGCGAAGCGCTCGTCAGGCACTTTCAGACAAATGCCACCAACGGCTCCGAGGTACGTGCCTACTGCACTGCTCAATCCAAGGGTATGCAAAATCTGCTTCTAGGACTCGGCTTCAAATGCGCAAACAAGGTCATTCCCGTATCGCATGGCAAAGGTACTTACCTTCACCCATCCTGCTGGATATGGCGGCCTTAAGCGCCAGCTTGCTGGCGCGGGATATCTGCGCGTTCAGGCAACGACCAGTCGATGGGGGCATATCCGCGCTGCTCTAGATAGCGGTTCGCTGCGGAAAAGTGCCCGCAGCCGATGAAGCCGCGATGGGCCGACAGTGGCGAGGGATGCACCGATTTCAGCACGCAATGGCGACTGGCATCGATCAACTGTCCCTTGCGCTGGGCATACGAACCCCACAGCAGGAACACCAGACCCTCGCGCTCGCGGTTGAGTGCATCGATCGCTGCATCGGTAAAGCCTTCCCAGCCCTTGCCCTGGTGTGCGGCAGCACGGCCGTCTTCTACCGTCAGTACGCTGTTGAGCAGCAGCACGCCGCGATCGGCCCACGGCGTGAGGCAGCCGTGGTCGGGGCGTGGAATGCCGAGGTCGCGCTGGATTTCCTTGAAGATGTTGTCCAGCGACGGCGGCACGCGCACGCCGGGACGCACCGAGAAACACAGGCCGTGCGCCTGGCCGGGGCCGTGGTACGGATCCTGTCCGAGGATCACCACACGCACGGCGTCGAACGGAGTGTGATTGAACGCCGCGAAAATCTCCGGACCGGGCGGATAGATCCGCTTGCCGGCCTGCTTCTCCGTGCGCAGGAACGTCGCCAGCGCCTGCATCTCCGGACGTTGCAGATAGTCGCCGAGGCGCGCCTTCCATGAAGGCTCCAGCCTGATTCTTTCCTGCTTGATCCGCTCGTCGCTCATGCCTCGCCTGCGTGCTCGCGCAGATGCCGCGCCACGCGCAACTGGAACAGCAGCTTGGTCACTAGCAGCTTTTCCTCGACCGGCTTCTCGACTAGGTCGTTGGCGCCGGCCTTGATCAGCGCGGCCTGGTTGGCAGGGTTCTCGTCGCCGGTCATCACCAGCACCGGCAGCCGGCCCTTGCCGTAGCCGAACTCGCCGCGGATGTGCTTGAGCAGATCGCCGCCGGTCAGCTCGCCTTTCAGACTGACGTCGGTGAGCACCAAATCGGCGCCCACCCAGCCCAGCGCGCGATCGGTTTCCAGCATCGCCAGTGCATCCTCCACGCTGACCACGTGGCGTACGGTAAGACCGATCTTCTCCAGCATGCGCCGGGTCGCCAGTGCCACCACGCGGCTGTCCTCGACGTAGAGCACGATGCCCTCCGCCGTTGTCTGCGCGCTCACGTAGCCACGGATGAACTCGGCCAGCGCCTGGAAACCCAGCGCCTTGTCGAAATAATCGGTGACGTGCTCGCCGAGCGAGCGCCGATGCAGGCGATCGTCGACATCGCCGGAGACCACCACGATCGGTACGTAGATCTGCGGCGCCGACTCGCGCACGAAACGCGCCAGCTCCAACCCGTCCATGTCGGGCAGGCGCAACGCGATGGTGATGAAGTCGAACACGCCTTCGCCGAGCACCTGCTGCGCATCGGCACCGCTGCCGCAACCGACCACGTCGACGCCGGGCAATTCAGCCAGCAGCACACGGGTGATCAACTGTCGTACCACACGCGAACCGTCGACCACCAGCACGCGCGGCGCATCGGTCAGCAGACGGCTGCTGATATTTGTACTCATTCCTTAGTTCACCCACCTGACCCGAGGCGATCCCTGCCGATGAACCTGCGAGCACACCCCCTGCGCCCGCTTCAATTGGAGATAGTGCATCGACCGCGCCACCGGCGGCTGCGATTCACGTCACCCCATCGAACAACCATTACAACGCCTTACGCAATTGCCATGCACTGACCAGCCGCGCGCCCAGCCAGCCCAGTGCGGCGGCCGCCAGCGGGACCGCCAGCAACAGCCACAGCGGCAGGCCGCCAATCTGCAATTTGCCATCGTAGGCCTGACTCAACTGCGCCACCGGCCCGGCCAGCGCGAACTCGATCAGCACCGCCAGCAGAGCGGCGAGAATGCCGCTGAACAAGCCATACCAGATCCCGGCATACAGATACGGACGTCGCACGAACGCACCGCTGGCGCCGACCAGCAACAGCACACCGATTTCCTCGCTGCGGCTGGCGATGTCCACCCGCACCGTGTTTCCGACCACCAGCAAGGCCGCCAGCGCCAGCAACGAGGCCAGCACCAGCACCGCACGATTGCCGACGCCGAGCAGCGCATCCAGCCGCTGCCGCCAGCTGCCGCTGTCCTGCACCAGTTCGACGCTGTGCATCGTGCGCACGTCGGCTACCAGCTGCTCGAGCGCGCCGGCAGTTACCTCGGCGCGCGGCTGCAGCTGCAGCACGTAGGGCAGTGGGTTGTCGTCCAGCGTCTGCACGGCACCTGAGAAGCCCTGCATTTTCGCCAGTTCATCCATTCCCTGCTGCGGCGTTTTCACCACCACCGCGGCGATCTCGGGCCGCTCGCCCAGTTGTTTGGCCAACATCTGCGCCTGCTGCGCAGTCTGCCCGGGCTGCAGGAACACGCTGACCGCCTGACTCTGACCCAGCGCGTCGCCGAGCTTCTGCACATTGCCCAGCAGCAGGTAGAACGCCAGCGGCAACGCCAGCGCCAGGCCCATCACCGCAATGGTGAGCAGGCTGCCGAGCGGACGCGAGGCGAGCCGGCGCAGGCTGGCCGCCGCGCTCCAGCCGTGATGCTCCTGCCAGCTGCCGAAACGGCGGCCGTGACTGTGTTCGTTGCGCGGCGGCGGATCGGACGCGGGCACGCGGAGGGTTTCCGGTGACATGTTCACAGCACCTCCTGCGCAGCCAGGTCAGCGACCAGCCGGCCATGGTCGAGCACGATCACGCGCTTCTTCATGCGCTTGATCAGCGGCAGGTCGTGGCTGGCGATCAACACGGTGGTGCCGACCTGCTGGAACTCGCCGAACAGGCCCATGATCTCCACCGCCAGTTGCGGATCCAGATTGCCGGTGGGCTCGTCGGCAATCAGCAGAGTTGGTCGCGCCACGATCGCGCGGGCAATGCCCACGCGCTGCTGTTCACCGGTGGATAGCGTGGCCGGCAGCTGTCGCTCATACGCGAGCAGGCCGACCTTCTCCAGCGCCGCACGAACGCGCCTGGCGCGCTCGGGCTTGGCGATGCCGCCGATCATCAGCGGCAGCTCGACGTTCGCGAACACCGTGCGCTCCATCAACAGCCGATGGTCCTGGAAAACCATGCCGATCTGCCGACGCCACTTCGGAATGCCGCTGTGGCGGATCTTCGCGAGGCTCTTGCCGTCCATGCTGATCGTGCCGTGCGACGGACGTTCGATCAGACCGAGCAGCTTGAGCAGGGTGCTCTTGCCGGCGCCGGAATGGCCGGTGACGAAGGCCATCTCGCCGGTCGGCACCTCGAACGAAAGCTGCGAGAGCGCCTCATGGCCACCCTCGTAGCGCTTGCTGACTTGATCAAAATGGATCACCGAGTATCCCCGAGCCTGCGTGCCGTCGTACCAGCGCCAAGGATAAGGGAAGCCGGCATCAAGATGCGGACTTCATGCTCGCGCTGATCGCCGCGGGTTCAGCCCGCGGCGATCGATGCATTCAGCGGCCGGTGAACAGCCGGGTCAGCCGACGGAACAAGCCGGGCTTCTTCGGATGGGCGTGCTCGCCGGTCTTGCCGGAGGTCACCGCGACCTGCCGCGACGGCCGGTTGTGGCTACTGCCGGTGGCTTCAGTCGCATTGCGCTCGCGCGGCGGACGGCGCTCGCCGCGCGGCGCGCGGTTGCCTTCAACCACTGCGGTGCTGTGACCGGTCGTCTCGACACCGTCAGTCGGAGCGCCTTCGCGACGGCGATTGCGACCACCACGACGGCGACGCGGCTTGCGTATACCTTCAGCGATGTCGCCACCATCCACGACGGGCGCCGCTTCGATCTTGTGCACGGCCACCGGCGGTTCGACCACTGTTCCGACACTGCTGTCGACGACGGGTACGAACGGCTTGCGCTCACGCGGCGGACGCGAACCGCTACGGCTGGATCCGCTGCGCTCGCCGCTACGGCTGGCGCCGCCCGAACGGCGCGGCGCCTCGCCCGGACGCGGCGCTACCACATCGCCGAACGCGGCGCTGTCGGCAGCGGCATTCGCGGCGAACTCGGCATCGATCGCATGCGGCTTCGGCATGATCAGCAACTCCGGATCCATCGACGCCACCGGAATGCTCTGACCGATATAGGTCTCGATTTCCGGCAGCGACATCGCGTACAGGTCGCAGGCGAAGCTGATCGCGTCGCCCTCGGCACCGAGTCGCGCGGTACGGCCGATGCGGTGCACGTAATCTTCCGCCTCGTGCGGCAGGTCGTAATTGAACACGTGGCTGACTGCGGGGATGTGCAGGCCACGCGCGGCCACGTCCGTGGCCACCAAGATGTCCAGTTGACCATCCTGGAAACGCTGCAGCAGCTTCTGCCGCTTCAGCTGCGGCACGTCGCCGGAGATCGCGCCGACGCGGCAACCGTGGCGCTTGACGCGTTCGGTGATACGTTCGGCGGCAGCTTTGGTGTTGACGAAGATGATGCTGCGGCTCGGCTTGGTGCGATCGAGCAGGTTCAGCAGTAGCGGCATCTTCTCTTCCTTGGCCGGGAAGTAGACCAGCTGGCGCACCTTGTCTGCGGTGACGTTGTCGCTCTCCACCACCAGCTTCTCGGCCTCGTGCATATGCTCGTAGGCCAGCTCCAGCACGCGATGGCTCAGCGTGGCGGAGAACAGCAGCACCTGACGCTGCTCGCGCGGCGGCAGGCGGCGGAAGATAAAGCGCACGTCCTTGATGAAGCCGAGGTCGAACATGCGATCGGCCTCGTCGATCACCATCACCTCGACGCTGTTGAGGCTGAACACGCCCTGCTTGTGGTAGTCGAGCATGCGGCCGGGGGTGGCGATGATGATGTCGCAGCCGTCTTTCAATTGCTGACGCTGCTTGTCGTAATCGACGCCGCCGTAGATCAGCGCACTGCGCAGGCCGGTGTGACGGCCGATCGCCTTGGCGTCCTTCTCGATCTGGATCGCCAGTTCGCGAGTCGGCGCGATGATCAGCGCGCGCGGGTCGCTGTCCTTGCGGTCGGCCACTGCCGGCGTGGTCAGCAGGCGATTCATCAGCGCGACCAGGAAGGCGCAGGTCTTGCCGGTGCCGGTCTGTGCCTGGCCGGCGACGTCGCGCCCGGCCAGTGCCAGCGGCAGGGTCATTTCCTGAATCGGCGTGCAGCGGGTGAAGCCGCTGTCGTCCAGGCCCTGCTGCAACAGCGGCTGCAAATCGAAATTGGTGAAGAAGGTGTCGGTGAGTACGGTTTGTGACATATGCGGATGGGTAACCTTGCCTGACGGCGGCGGGATGCGCTGTGCCGCTTCAGACGCCGAAGATCGGCGGAGGGCGGTGCAGGACGGGTGCGCGATGCGCAGCGAAGCGGCTCAATGTCAGAGTCAACAAGGTCGCGCCGCGGCTGGCGACGCCGTATTTGCCGGCGGTCTGACGGACGGCTGTGCAAGCCGCCCTTGAATCGTGCCCGGAGTTGCGCTGGAATGAAGACTTGCCGTCACGGCGTGCCCTCTTCCTGTTCAACCCATGCTTCATGGGCGCCTGAGTGTAGCTGATGACGGCCTCGCGGTCGCTATCTCCTTGTTTTCCCGCGTTTGCCACCCCATTGTCTTGCACCTTGCCCCCAGCCACGGAGATCCCCGGTGAGCGACCTGATTACCCATGTGAACGACGACGCCTTCGACGAGCAGGTGCTCAAATCCGAAACCCCAGTGCTGCTGGATTTCTGGGCGGAATGGTGCGGTCCGTGCAAGGCCATCGCGCCGATGCTCGACGAGCTGGCCGTGCAGTACGAAGGCAAGCTGCGCATCGTCAAGGTCAACATCGACCAG
>DASZCB010000260.1:0-12124 GCA_035943575.1 Rhodanobacter sp.
GGACCATTACGCCGAGAATGATGCCATCGGTCCAATTCATCGGTTCACCCGCCCGACCTGCATGCTGATATCGGCATGATCAGGGCACCGGAACGACGTTGCCGTCGATGCCGAGCTTGGCCTTGATCTGATCGTGCACGCGCAATGCGTCGGCACGTTGTGTCTGCGGACCTGCGCGCACGCGCCACAGCTGCTTGCCACCGGACTGCACCGAATCGACGAAACCGTCGAAGCCGCCCGCGCGCAATTTGTCACGCAGCGCGGTGGCATCGGCCTGATTGCTCATAGCGGCCAGCTGCACCGCCCAGCCACCAGCCCTGGCCGCCGCCGCATGAGCGGCGGGAGCGGTCGCAGCCGAGGTGGCGTCTTCATGGCTGGCGTCCTGCTCCAGCCGCGCCGGCGCACCGGGGATGGACTGGGTGATCTTCAGACGCGCCGCTTCGGCGGCGGTGCGCGTCTCGAACGGGCCCGCGATGACCAGCGTGCGCGGCTGACCCGCCTGGGTTATCGAATGGCCTGTCACTGGATAGCCCAGCGCGCGCACGCGGCGCTCCAGGTTCGCGGCGCCGGCTGCGCTGGCGTAGGCACTGAGGTTGATCGTGTAATTGCCGCGTCCGGTAGCAGCAGGCGTGCTCACCGGCGGTGCCGCCGGTGGCATGGCGGTGGGCATGGTCGCCTTCGAGGCGACTATCACCGGCGCTGGCTTGGTCGCTGGCGCGCTGGCGCCAGGCGTGCCGGGCGTGCTGTGCATCGGAATCACTGGCTGGCTCGGCGTCGCGCCCGTACCCGTCGTCACCGTCGTCGGCACCGGTTTTGTGCTCGCTGCCGGATCTGTTTCCACGTCGCGCGGACGGTTCGAACCGATGTTCACCGTGGCCAGCTGGTTACCCGACGCCGGCGTGGTCGTCGTGACCTGTGACGTCGCCGCAGCGGCGGAGCCCGCCACCGCAGGTGCGCCCACCGGCGCATCCGGATTCAGGCTCATTGTCTTGGTCTGCAGGTCGCGATCGGGTGCCGGCGGTATCGCCAGGCTCACTGCCTGATCCCCACCGGGAGCCGGCGGCGTGCTGGAAAAGAACATCGGCACAAACAGGATCGCCAAGGCAATCAGGACGGCAGCACCCAGCAGGCGTGTATTCAAGATCTCACTCCAAGGCGGCAAACGCAGCACGCAACGGCGTGATTATACCTGCCTGCGCCGGATGCCATGACTCACGCGGCCATGCGGCTCAACTATGGTGTTCAGCGACGATCGCGCTGGCCACGAAAAACGAGCCAAACGCCAGGATGCGCTCACCAGGCCGCGCCGTCGCCCGGGCGGCGGCCAGCGCTGCAGCCACATCGGCATGTGCATCGAATGTCGCCTGCGGCAAGGCCTGCTGCAGGATCGCGGCCAGTGCCGTCACCGCCAAGCCGCGCGGTGTCGCGTGATCCAGTCCGGCCAGATGCCAGTGGTCGATGCGCAGGCCAAGCGCGCCGATCACTCCGGCCACGTCCTTGTCCGCCAGCGCGCCGTACACCGCATGCACTCGTGTGGCCGGTTGCGCATCCAGCCATTCGGCCAGCGCACGCGCGGCCTGCGGGTTGTGACCTACGTCCACGATCAGCGCCGGATCGCCGCCCAGCGACTGCAACCTCGCGGGCACCCGCACTTCATGCAAACCGGCGCTGACCGCAGCGAAAACGTCCTTCGGCGCAAACGACACATCGTTCTTCCACAGCGCATGCAGCGCGGCAATCGCCGTTGCCGCGTTGGCGAACTGTATCGGTGCCGCCAGCGCCGGATCGGGCAGCTCCATCGCACTGCCGTCGCGGTGCTGCCAGCGCCAGCCGTCGGCGTGACGCTCAACGTGAAAATCGAGCCCGGCGCGCTCGATCTGTGCACCGCACATCGCCAACGCATCGAGCAGCCCCTTCGGCGGATCCAACTCGCCTACGATCGCCGGCCGCCCTGCCCGCGCGATGCCGGCCTTCTCGCGACCGATGCTGTCGCGATCCGGCCCCAGCCAGTCCATGTGGTCGAGATCCACGGTGGTGACGATCGCCACGTCGGCGTCGATGATGTTGACCGCGTCCAACCGCCCACCCAGCCCCACTTCGAGCACGGCCACATCAAGCCCACCCCTATCAGGATCAGCACGCGCAAAAAGATCCAGCGCCGCCAGCGTGCCGAATTCGAAATAGGTCAATGGCACCTCTTCACGCGCCGCCTCGATCCGCTCGAACGAAGCGACCAGCGCGGCATCATCGGCATTCGTGCCGTCGATGCGTACACGCTCGTTGTAATCGAGCAGGTGCGGTGAAGTGAACGCGCCGACACGCAAGCCGGCGGCTGTCAGCATCGCTTCGAGCAGGGCCACGGTGGAACCCTTGCCGTTGGTGCCACCCACCGTGATCACTCGATGCGCCGGCGCCGGCGCGCCCATCCGTTGCCAAACCTTGCGCACACGGTCGAGCCCCAGCTCGATGCTGTGTACGTTGACGCGTTCCTGGTATGTCAGCCATTCGGCGAGATTGCGGGTCATGCGATGACTTTGTGCGAGTGAATCGAACGATGTCCGCACAGCAGCGCGAACAGGCAGACACAAAGTTTAAAGCATTGCCTCAGCCAAACAGATGGATACCGCTGTAGTGGAGTGCCATGTACATGCCGAACACGGTCCACAAGGTTTTCTTCAGTGCCTTGCCGGCCAGAAAGACCACCAGCAGACCGAGCAACAACGGCATGTGCTTTTCCAGCGTGCTACGGGTGTCATTGACGACGTTCATGAGAGTTCTCCAGCACCACCACGGTGCGGGAGAATGATCATCCGACGGCACAGTCAGCCACAGAAGCGGCTGTCAATCATCACTGCTGACAGTCGTCACAGCGGTGCATGCCGCAGCCGCAACGCATTGCTCACCACCGACACCGACGACAGGCTCATCGCCACCGCGGCAATCATTGGCGACAGCGTGATGCCGAACCACGGATAAAGCACGCCCGCCGCCAGCGGCACGCCGACGGCGTTGTAGATAAACGCGAAGAACAGGTTCTGGCGGATGTTGCGCACGGTCGCCCGCGACAGCGTGCGCGCACGCGCGATCGCACCCAGCTCGCCCTTCACCAAGGTCACCTGTGCGCTCTCCATCGCCACGTCGGTGCCGCTGCCCATCGCGATGCCGATGTCGGCGGCGGCCAGCGCGGGCGCATCGTTGATACCATCGCCGGCCATCGCCACGCGGCGACCTGCAGTGCGCAAGGCATTCACCACTGCAGCCTTGTCCGCCGGCGACACATCCGCATGTACTTCGTCGATGCCCAGCTCGTTCGCCACAGCCTGCGCGGTGGTGGCATTGTCGCCGGTCAGCATCACGATATGCAGGCCAGCCGCGCACAGCGCCTTGAGCGCAGCCGGTGTGCCCGGCTTGATCCGATCGGCCACCGCCAGCAACGCGGCCAGCGTGCCGTCGACGGCCAGAAACATCACCGTGGCACCCTGCCCACGCAGCTGCTCGGCGCGTACGTTAACTTCGGCGCCGATCGCGGTGTGCAGCTCCGCCATCAACTTCGCATTGCCCAGCGCCACCTCGCTGCTATCCACGGTCGCGCTGACACCGCGACCGGTCAGCGAGCGGAAATCCGTGGCTGCCAGCACCGGCATGCGCTCTGTTTCCGCCGTGGCTACGATCGCCCGCGCCAACGGATGCTCGCTCGGGCGTTCCAGCGCGGCGGCCAGTGCCAGCAGGCGTTCGCGCGGTTGTCCGCCGAGACTCACCAGTTCGGTCAGAACCGGCTTGCCCTCGGTCAGCGTGCCGGTCTTGTCCAGCACCAGCGTATCGATGTCGTGCAGCGTCTCGATCGCACGGGCGTCCTTGAACAGCACACCATGCTGCGCGCCGCGACCGCTGGCAACCATGATCGAGATCGGCGTAGCCAACCCCAGCGCGCACGGACAGGCGATGATCAGCACCGACACCGCCGCGATCAGCGCATGCGCCAGTCGCGGTGCAGGCCCCAACAGCGCCCACGCCGCAAACGCAAGTAGCGCGATCGCCACCACCGCCGGCACGAACCACGCCGCCACCTGATCGGCCACACGCTGCAGCGGTGCCTTGCTGCGTTGCGCCTGCGCCACCAGCGCCACGATCTGCGCCAGCATGGTCGCACCGCCAACTTTTTGCGCACGCATGGTCAGCCCGCCATCCTGGTTCACCGTGCCACCGGTGAGCGGATCGTCCTTCGTCTTGACCACCGGCATCGGCTCGCCAGTGAGCATCGACTCGTTGACGTGGCTCTCGCCGTCCAGCACCACGCCATCGACCGGCACCTTCTCGCCGGGACGCACGCGCAACACGTCGCCGGCGTGCACCACATCTAGCGGCACATCGGTCTCGCTACCGTCGGCGGCGATCCGCCGCGCGATTTTCGGCGCCAAACCGAGCAGCGCCTTCAGCGCCGCGCCGGTGCGTCGGCGTGCACGCAGTTCCAGGAAATCACCCAGCGTCACCAATGTGACGATCACTGCCGCCGATTCGAAATACACCGCGACGTTGCCATGCATATCGCGGAAACCGGGCGGAAAGACCCCTGGCAGCAGGAATGCCACCGCGCTGTACAGCCACGCCACGCCGGTGCCCAGCGCGATCAGCGTGTACATGTTCGGATACCACGGTTTCAACGAACGCCAACCGCGCGTGAAGAACGGCGCGCCGCCCCACAGCACCACGACAGTTGCCAGCATCGCCTCGACCCAACCGCTCACACGATCCCATGGTGCCGGCAGATGCCAGCCAAACAGATGCGGCCCCATGGCCAGTACGAACACCGGCACGGTCAAACCAAGTAACGCCCAGAAACGCCGCGTCATCGACGACAACTCACCACCATCGCCCTCGTCCAGGCTCGGCATCATCGGCTCCAGCGCCATGCCGCACTTGGGGCAATTGCCGGGGCCGACCTGCTGCACTTCCGGATGCATCGGACAGGTGTAGATCGCACTCGGCACTGCCGCTGGCGGGGCCGTGCGACCGTCGAGATAAGCGGACGGATTGGCCACGAACTTCTCGTTGCAGCGTGCGGAACAGAAGTAATGCGTGTGGCCTTCGTGCTCGGCGCGATACTTCGCGGTATGCGGATCCACCGTCATCCCGCAGACCGGATCTTTCGCCATGTGCACGTGGTCGTGATGAGCATGTTGCTCATGGTGATGAGCGGCATGATCGTGATGCGAGTGGTCATGCGCGGGCGCCGTCTTCGCCGTGCAGCAGGACGCCAGAGTATCTTTCGTCTCGCTGACACCCAGATACTTTGCTGGTGCCGCCTCGAACTTCGTCTGGCAGCCCGCGCAGCAAAAATAAAACGTCTGCCCGTCGTGCATGGCCTGATGTTTCGCCGCAGCCGAATCCACTTGCATGCCGCACACCGGATCAATTGCCATCGCGCCCGCAGACTGGTCGCTGCCGTGGCAGTAGGAAACAGGCTCGTTCATCATGACTTCGCCTCATCGGCCAGCGCGCGCAGGATCGGACACTGCTCCGGCTTGCCATGTCCCGGACACGACGCCACCAGCTGCGCCAGACCGTCGCGCACGCGCTGCAACTCGGTGATGCGCTGCTCGATCGCCGCTAGCCGCTGCTGCGCGCGCTGCTTCACTGCCTTCACTCCGCGCTGCCGATCCGCCGACAACGCCAGCAACTCGCGAATTTCGTCGAGCGTAAAACCCAGATCCTTGGCTCGCCGGATAAAGCGCAACTGCGCGACCGTGCCCTCGCCATAACTGCGATAGCCCGATGCGCGCCGCAGTGGCTCGGGCAACAGACCCTCGCGTTCGTAATAACGGATCGTGTCGATCGCCACACCGACGCGCTTGGCGACGGCACCGATGGTGAATGAGCTGATTTGTGTGTTCATGACGCAAGTCTAGACCCTTGATCTAAGTCTAGAGTCAAGTACGGCATCGTTCTGAGCGCGAGATCAGCATCAACCCAACTTCCAGCAGCTACTAAACGGGCCAGTTGAATCGTGAGCCCACAGCTCAGGGCTGCGCCGAAATCGTAATCCGTACCGGAACTCGCTGCCGAGCGGCAGTGAATGACCACCATGTCCGGCACGGGTCAGTCGATCATCTGTTTCATGTAGTCGGTGGGCGTGACACCGAGGATCCGGTGGAACATCGCGCTGAATGCGCTGCAGCTTGCATAACCGGCATCGCGCGCGACTTTTTTGATGGGGTGACCAGCATTCATCTGGCTCAGCGCCCTGGCCAATCGCACGTGCTGCCGCCAACGCACGAAGGTCATCTTCAACTCGCTTTCGAACAACCGAGCCAGGGTTCGGCTACTCGCACCGACGTGCTGCGCCAGTTGATCGAACGTATCCGTCCGCGATGGATCGGCCAGCATGCGCTGGCATGTCTTCCTCAAGCGCGGATCGGACGGCGTAGGGATATGGATGGCCAGCTCCTCGGCACCCCGCAGTTTATGCAGCAGCAAAGGCGTCATCATCAGCATGCTTTCCATATCCCTGGATCGGTGCGCCTGCACCATCGCCAGCATGAGCTCGCGAAGCAGGCCGGTTACCGTCAAAACCCTACAGTGGGTACCAAGCGACGCGCTGCTGCCGCGATCGAGGTATAGCGTGCGTATGGCCACGTGACCTTCCATGCGGATCTCGTGCGGCATCCCGGCAGGCACCCATAGTGATCGCTGCGGCGGCACGATCCAGATGCCCTCTCGGGTCGTCACCTGCATGACGCCCGACACCGCATAGATGAGCTGCCCACGCTGATGCCGATGCCTCGGTATATGGCACCCCTTCGGATAGTCCTTGGCGAGTGCGGTCACCGGCCATGCCGGCTTCGGGTCAACGTGCTGTCTGGAACGCGACACAGGATGGCCTCCTTTCGCTATACGGACACCGTTAGGCTGATTCTGGACGAACGGCGAGCCCGCAACAACGTGCCGCGGCACTGCATTCAATCGATGCATGCATGACGAAAACACCGACGCATTAGAGAGAAAATCATGAACGACCTGATTCTCACGCGGCGCACAGTGCTCAAGGCAGGCGCCACCCTGGCAGGAGTACTCGCGCTGGGCGGACTGAGTCTGCGTGCCAAAGCCCATGGCGGCAGAGAGCAGCCGACGCTGGTCGTACTCTGGCTCAATGGCGGACCGGCAGGCCTGTTCAACAGTGCGGACTCGTTCCTTTCCAGTGGAGCTTACGGCGTGACCGCCGACAACGTCCGCGTCCTGGCAAACGGCCTTTGCGTCGATGCCGGCTCGCTCGGCGCCTTGCCGGAGTCGGCGTTGACGCATATGGCTTCGATCGGTTTCCGGCATGGCCGTTACCCGCATGCGGAAGCACGTGCGGCGATGCTGGAAAAAAACTCGCGGAGCCTGCTGCTGCAGATGGCCGCGGCCATGCCCGGCGGCGCAGCCCGTTGTGCCATCGTGAACAGCCTCGGCCTGCCCGTCGGGGTCGCTACGGCGCCTCCGGCGGATGGTGGTATCGGGTTCGAGCGGATTGTGCAGTTAGAAGACGTGCGCCGGCTTTCCCCCACCGCGTCGTTCGAGAGCATTCGTAGCGCTTACGGAGTGCCCGTCGGAAGCATCGCCATCGACAGCCAGCGTTCGACCTTCGCCAGCATCGAAGCACTGATCCATGCAAACGTCGGTGTGATCTTCGCGCAGCCTGCCTACACCGGACGACCCGATCGGCAGTTCGATACCCATCACGACGACGCCGGCACGCTGGCGCGCGACATCATGGCACCCATCACGCCTTCGCTGATCACGTTTCTCAACCGCGCGATGGCACTACCAGAACGCAACGTGGTGACGCTCTTAGTCGGTGAATTCAGCCGGACGCTACCGGGCGCGGATCACGCGCCGGGCGGCACCGCAACCGTGATCGGCAAATACGTCAAGACGGGCACGACCGGACGGCAACGTCCCGATGGCTCGCCGCACGAACATGCCGCGCCACCCGAAGCACTGTGGGCCTATACCGCTGCCGCCTTGCGCCTGGGTGGAGCGGCGCCGTTCGGGCGCAATCCGCACTCGGAGCTGCTTGTGTGAGGCGGCCTGCCGCCTCTTGTCGACTCCTCTTAACCCCGTCTTCCTGCTTATAACCGTGTCATCGGCCTCTAATCACGACATGGAGCACAACACGCGTAGCCTGGGGCTCACTGTTTCAATCTCGTCAAGTTGGCGGTAAACGACCGTACCCATGTCGTACCACTATCATTCGAATACGTCTCCTCGTATTGGTGCGAATCCGGCTTGATGTTGGACCACACGGCCCTCACCAGTATCGTCTTGTCATTCACGGTGTTGTCCTGACCCACCAGCACGACTCGGCCGTCCCTGAATTCACCGACATTCGACGTCAGTATCCCGACCTTGCTGTTCGCGAACGATTGACTCCACTGATGCGCGCTCGGGTTGTACAGGAAGAGCGTGAGACCTTCCCAGCGGCCTTTCGGTCCATCCGCTTCGATCTCCTCCAGTTCCGCCTTGCCATCCCACACCTTGCGCACCGTCACAGTTCCATTCAGTTCAACGGATTTCGAACTGCTCGCAAATGGATCAAGAATTCGCTTGATGTGGGTGTGCCACACGCCAATGTTGAAATCAAAGTCGTGTTGCCCGTCATGCACCGCGGGTGTCGGCGTGGGTGTCTGCGAAAGGCCGACGCAGGGATAGGAGACACAAACGATTGTGGCCAATACCATGCCGACCGCTTTCTGCATCAAATGATTCAAGTTCATCTCCTAATAATTTGGTAATGAGTGACGCACGCCGTTCAGGCCTCAGCCCTTCGGTTTCCGGAATTTGAAGATGAACTGGTCGGTGTGGCCACGTATCGACTTGTCGAACACGGTGGCGGTATGCGGGTCGGCGGGGTTGGCCAGGGCCATGCTCTCGCCCTCGAACTTGAAGCCTGCCGCCTCGACTTCTTGGCGCACCACCGAAGGCTCAATGCGATGCAAGGTATCGGTCACGTCGGCTGGCGAGTTCTTGGCGGCGACGTGGTCGAGCACGATGTAGACCCCACCCGGCTTGAGCGCCGCATAGACCGCCTTGTTGAACGCGGCCATGTCGACCGGACCCATGAAGCTGTCGTGCAGGTCGTGGTAGTTCTGGGATATCCAGAACAGGTCGAGCTGTTCCGGGAACCTCACCGTATCCAGCGCGGATGCGAAGGTCACTGTGACGTTTTGATGCGCGACGGCGTAGGTCTGGATCTCGGCGATCCCCTTGACGATATTCGGGTACACGAACAGGGAATTGGGTACGGCTGCATAGACGTGACCCTGAGGCCCAACCACGTCAGCGAACAGACGCGTGAAATAGCCGGCGCCAGCGGCGTAGTCGGCGACCTTGTCACCCGGCTTGACGCCGGCGAATGCCAAGGTCTCGGTTGGTTTGCGGTCGGCGTCCCGCGCGCTGTCGGTAGCGGGCCGCGAGGAATCGGCCACCGCTGCGGAAACCGCCTTGGAAACGTCCGGCGAGTCGGACGCGAACGCTTGACCCATGGTCAAACTCGATGCAACGAGCATCGAGATCGTACGGACGAGAACAAATTTGCGCATGTCGCAACCTCCTCGGATTGGCCGGCCAAGCGGCGCGGCGTGTGAAACAAAAAGTAGATGGGCGCCAGATGACTCGGAGCTGCAGCAGGCTTTAAAGCTCCAATGCCAGAAACTTCGTTCCCGGAATTGGATTGAAAATGTAGGATTCAATCGGTCTGAATCTTGTTCGGCACGCGCGTTACAGTTCAGCCCACATGGCTGGCCTCGGCCTTGATTCGCGTGTCTGTCGCGATCCAGTTAACCTCCCAGGTCTTGCCTCCATCCGCGGAAAATGCCTGCTCGAACCGGTACACATCCGCCGTGATCTGCGAGATGACAAACCGAACCAGAATGTCACGGCCGTCCAGTGTCTCCTTGTCATAAAACTCGCCGCGCCCACTCTTGAATCCGCCGACCGCGGGCACGCCCATTCCACCGCCCCTGCTGCTGGCAACGTTGAGGCTCCACTGCCGAGATTGAGGGTCGTACAGGCGCAGGGAAAGCAGTTCGAGGTGACCCGCTGAACCATCGACCTCGAGCTCGATCAGGTTGGCACGGCCATTCCAGATCCTGCGGATGACGCTGGTACCGTCGTAATCGAGCCAAACCGTGGAGCCGGTCAAAGGGTGCTGGAGGCGTGCGACGTGGGTTTTCCAGTTGCCGATCTCGAAATCGAAATCGTGTTGCCCATCCCGTTGCGCTGACGTCTGGCTGACTGCCGACGCGGCGACGTGCTGACCGGCGAACCCCTGCAGCGGCAGCGCGCCTGCCATCAGGATGGATGCCAGCAGACCGGCACGAATGGATTTGCATGCGTTCATCATCGTTTCCTCAGAAGACCATGTTGAGTGCCACGGCCGGGGTGACCGAGGTATCCGTGTGACGTCCCCCGGAGATCACGCGAGTCCCAAGAAGTACGCCGATATTGGAGTTCCAGTTGTATTCGATCGCCGGTGTGAAACCGAACGCCGTGACGGAGCCGGAATCCAGCCGGATGTCGTGCAAAGTCAGCGGCCCGTCGGCATCCGGCATGCTGCCGATCACGCGGGTACGGCGGCTATGGCTGTAGGTGAGATCGAGCGCCAGCACCCAGCTTCGCGTCAGGCTGTACTCCCAGGACAGGTCGGCGAAAAAGGCGCTGCCTGGTTTGGCCTTGCCGCGAAACCCCGGACCGGTGCCGTAGACACTGACGTCCTCAATATTCGCGTTGCTGGAAAACGCCTGCGATATATCGAAGCGCATGCGCAGGATGCGACCGTTCGGTACCCAGAAGTAGGTCTGGGTGTTGAGCTGCAAGGTTGTCGTGTGGACGCCGCTGCCGAAGCCGTCGGCTGGCCGGTCGCCCAATCGATCGTATTTTCCGGTTGGAAACGTTTCCTGCACCTCTACGGCAATCGTCGGTAACCAGCTGCCTTCGTGAAACTGCGTGAGCTGGTATTGGGCGAGCAAGGTGAAATCGCCGATGCCGACATGCGAGCTGTGCGCGCCGCCGTTCATCGTGTTGTAGCCCAACACCGGGATCACACCGACCGTCAATCGATTGGCGAGTCCGTAGAGGATGTATGTGCGCGAACCGTAGCTGTCCGAATGCGCACTGGAAATGTCATACAAGTAGGGCTCGACCAGGAAATGCCCAGGTGGCAGCGTTCCCGCCGAATTCGCCAGCATGGGGCCGGTCCACCAGGCATCGTCCAGCGACTGGCGGACCGATGCGACGGGAGCGGTTTGTGGGAATGCCGGTACGGGGTGCAGCGAACAGCCGAGCACGCATGCCAGCACAATGCTACGCATACGGCGAAGCAGGATCATCTTACGGAGTAACGGCATCGCTTATTCGTCCTGCGCATCAAGTCATGACGGAAGAAACTAAGCTACACAGTGGTTTGCTTAAATAACCACTTTGACACGATATGCTATAGCCACTTTCCAGAGAGTGCCGGTATGCAACGCATCTCCGCCAGCTTCCTGCCACCCATTGCACTGAATGCCGGAAACGGGACACCTATGCACCGCCAGTTGTCCGACTGGTTTCGGCGGGCGATCCTCGACGGACAGTTGCGGCCGGGGCAGCGGGTGCCATCAAGCCGAAGCCTCGCCGGCGAACTGAAGATCTCCCGCATCCCGGTGCTGAGCGCGTATGAGCAGCTGTACGCCGAAGGCTATCTGGAGACGTTCGTCGGCGCCGGTACGTGTGTCGCCAGATCGATACCGGAAGCGGCCCCGCAACCGGTGAACACGAGCTCGCGAAACGCACTGTTGCAAATTCCCGGGAATCAGGCTCCACGCCGGATCTCCCAGCGCTCGGCACTGATGCGCGAACCGGCGCGGACGTGGCTGGACAGCCAGGGTGCGTTTCGCATCGGCCTGCCGGCGCTCGATCATTTCCCGAGCGGCGTGTGGTCGAAACTGGTGAACCGACATGCGCGAAAGCCGTCGATCGACACGATGGTCTATGGCGATCCGATGGGATACCTGCCACTGCGCGAAGCGATCGCGGAATACCTGAATACAGTTCGCGCCGTACGCTGCGATGCGTCGCAGATCCTGATGACGACCGGCTCACAGCA
>DASZCB010000261.1:0-2489 GCA_035943575.1 Rhodanobacter sp.
TTTCGCCCATGCGGCGGTCGATCTTGTACTTGGCGTTTGCGCGCTTGCTCATCCGGCTCGGCTACTTTCGTCTGTTGTCACGGACCCCTGTCCGCGAAGGCGGCGGACTATAGCCAGCGAAGTCGCGCTGTCAACAGCACGCAATTCCTGCTTAAGTGTTGGAATTGCTTTGGTATTTGCCCGTTGCTCTACCGGTAGTTGTGTTCCCGGCGAAGGGCACTGTTACAGTTTGCTTGTTCGTCGCTACACGCTGACCGATTGCGCTATCCACAATCGATGCTCAGTGCGCGGATGTTATTGCGCGTCACAATCGCGAAAAATATTCTGCGCGATTCCCGCTACCGGCTTGACTCGATCCTTTTGCGCCGGAAAAGCCATGTTCACAAACCTACCACATCTGGTGGGTAAGGTTTCGTTTACCACATCTCGCTTGCGCAAGGATTTCACACAGCCGAATATGACTACTACGGCTCTGTCTGTGCGGACAGAGCCGTTGGTCGGACCGGTAGCTCAGTGGTCGCCTAGCACGCGTTAAAGAGCACCAGCCTTGTAAACTGGGGGTCGGGGGTTCAAATCCCTCCCGGTCCACCAACGTAACGGAGAGCCCCTTAAGGGGCTCTTTTCGTATCTAAACCTCCCGGAGCCAAAAACGCCAGTCGGCCAAATCACACCCTTAATGTACATTGATGGACATTGAGCGCCAAGGGCAAAAAGCGTGGTTAGGCCGCGAAAGACGGGTAGTCGGTTCAAGCTCGGTAATGAGCTAGACGAGAAAATCGCGGATTTCTGCGAAGCGAACCTTGGCGTGACAAACGCGACTGAGATCGCCCGGCGCGCTATTCACGCTTACATCGATGGATATCTGGCCACGGATAGAGCGATGAAAGCACGTTATGACGAAGCACGCCGACAGCGGGTAAACATGCCTGCGCCCAAAGTTGTGCCGATCAAGTCGAAGTAGTCGGTGGTGTCCTAATTTGATTTCTGTGGCCACCGAGTGAAGACGCCCTTCATGGCCGCACCAGAAAGCGCGGTAAGCATCCGAAGATCATCTGCGTTTGGCTCAAGGTTCTCCAAGAATGAAGCGGCGACCAGATCGCGCGCCTCTTGATCTGGCGAAACAAAAGCCAATTCAAGAACGACCAATATCCTGCGAACAACGTCCGTGTCGCCACGCTTAAGGACGTCATGCACATATCGCGTCACGTCACCCAAAAAGACATGGGGCAGCAGTTCGTCATTATCGCGGAGATGTGCGTCCATGACGGGTGCCAGTTCGGGCACTTCGCGCAACAGGCGGGGCACTACCTCAGGGTAGGATAGGTAGGACGTCCCCGACATCACTTCGTAGCCTTCGCCTCAACCACGACTGCTTCCTCTACAGACTTGGATACTGCCAATGTCGATCAGGTTGACGATATCCGCAATGTCCCAAAGGCGCGTCTCAAGTCCCGCAGCCATCGCAGGCGAGCATTTCACCGCTGAGTCGATACGCGCGAAGTTGTACCAAACTGTGTAGAGCGCGACCAAGTGAGTGTGGTTCTCGACCTTCTTTGAGTGCGCAGCCGTCAGACGCGCAAAGCGGCGCATGTGCTGGAGCATCGTTTGATTGTGCTTCTCGACATAGGATCGTCGGGGCGCGTGGTACCTGCGGGGGTCTTAGGCATCTGTCGATCCTGACATGCTTCGGATTTCAGCCCTGCATTTGTCGAGGGCAATTTTGAGATTCACACCACTACTGGTGATTGACGGCTTACTCGGGTGGCTAGCATGAACCCTAAATATCTCAGGCGGCGGGTAATCCCACTCCACCCCGAAAGACCAGCCGGGCAGTTCGGGATCAGAAGAAAGCATTGCGCCCATTTTGGGAGTTACCCTTGCAAGTGCCCCCTAACAATCTTGCCCGCTACAACCAGAAGTCAAACTGTAACCAGTGCCTGACGCAGGGCGATTCAGTTATTTTCGTCGGGATCATCCATGCGATTGGCCGCCCACATGGCAAGCGCTATGGCCGTAAACACACCGATTCCCACGGACAGCATCGCCGCCCAGTGATGCAAGTTGGTCGCGACGTGGTTCATTGCAGCCTCTGCACTAAGCAGATTTTATCACACGCCCGCCTGTCAATGTCCGGTGCATCGACCGGCTTGCTTCACGTTCGGATCGACCTGTCCTGCCGGCGTGGGATGCACATTGGCATCGAGACACGCGCTACTGACGACCTGTTCGGTAACCGGAGGAATGGACGGACTGGCTGTGCAGCCGGAGGCGAGCGTCAGGCAAACCGACGCACCGAGCAGGAAAGGCGACTTGACCATTAATACATCCTGCTCCGATTTTTGTTCGTGAGCCAGCCCTTGCTCGACCCTGCCGCTCTAGTGCCCGTTCCTTCGTGCGCCATTCGTTAACCGCGGGGTATCCATCGTTGGGTTAGGAAGGGGCGCGTCCGGGAGGCCGTGAAAGTGAACCCAAGGCAGTTGTTGCAGGGT
>DASZCB010000262.1:0-23014 GCA_035943575.1 Rhodanobacter sp.
CGCATCGCGATCCCAGTTCGCGCCGGTGCAATGGCTGCCGTCGGCATTGCCGCCGCAGACAAAATCGGCGAGCGCCGCGGCATCGCGATCGACGATCACGGGAATCGAATCCGGCAGACCGACCGGGCCGATGAAGCCGGGGCGGGTGCCGGTGGCGGCGATGATTTCCTCCTCGCTGGCGAGCACCGACTGATCCGGCAGTTCGGCCAGCTTGCCGGCCTTTACCTCGTTGATCTCGTGATCGCCGCGCAAGCATAGTGCGACGAGGCCGTCACGGCCGCGCACCAGCAGGGTTTTCACACATTGCTGCGGGGTGACCTTGAGGAAGTCGGCGACGTCGGCGATGGTTTTTTGGGTCGGTGTAGCAACTCGCTGCAACGATGCAACGGGAGCCGGGCGCGCGACGGTCGGCGCCAGCGCCTCGGCCTTCTCCAGATTCGCGGCGTAGTCGGAACCGTCGGAAAACGCTATCGCGTCTTCGCCGGAGTCGGCCAGCACCTGGAACTCATGGCTGGCATTGCCGCCAATCGCACCGGTATCGGCCTGCACCGCGCGGAAGGTCAATCCGAGCCGGGTGAAAATGCGCACATAGGCCTGATACATCACCGCGTAGGTTTCGGCCAGCGACTCGGGCGTCAAGTGAAACGAGTAGGCGTCCTTCATCAGGAATTCGCGTGCGCGCATCACGCCGAAACGCGGGCGGATTTCGTCGCGGAATTTGGTCTGGATCTGATAAAAGTTGACCGGCAGCTGCTTGTAGCTTTTCAGCTCGTTGCGGGCAAAGTCGGTAACCACTTCCTCATGCGTCGGGCCGTAGCAGAATTCCTGCTGCTTGCGATCCTTGATCTTCAGCAGCTGGCCGCCGAATTTCTCCCAGCGACCGGTTTCTTCCCACAGCTCCTTCGGCTGCACCGACGGCATCAGCATCTCGATCGCACCGGCGCGGTTCATTTCCTCGCGCACGATGTGCTCCACCTTGCGCAGCACGCGCAGACCCAGCGGACTCCAGGTGTACAGGCCCGACGCGAGACGGCGGATCATTCCGGCGCGCAGCATCAGCCGGTGGCTGACGATTTCGGCGTCGGCAGGGACTTCCTTGACGGTGGCCAGATGAAATTGGCTAAGGCGCATGCGGGCAATTCCGGCGTGAATGAAGACGCCCATTGTAGCGGCCTGCCGTCACCGTCGCTGGTGGTGCGCGGCGGCAGAGCGGAACTGCCGCCGCTGTGAAATAGACGCTCTCGTGAAAAAGGTGATTATTTGGCCTGGCAATACTGGTCGTACTGCCCCTGGGCGGCGGTGGCTTGCTGCTTGCGCTGGGCGGTGTCGAGTGCTGTGGTCTTGCCGTCCTGCTGCATGACCACCGGGCCGTTGCCCTGCAGCGCGGCGATGTTGGCTTTCAGCGAATCGCACAGTTTGCCGCGGTTTTCCGGCGTATCGGTCATCGGTTTGACCGGTTCGGCCGGGGCGTTGCTGCTGTTTGCGCTGGCCGTGGATGCTGGTGCAGCCATCGGCTGCACGGTACCGGTGGTGGTCACCTTGGAGAATTTCGTGCCCTGTACCGGCGGGGTTTCCGAGTAATGCACGGTGCCGCTGGCGTCAGTCCATTTGTAGACCTGGGCGGTGGCCAGCGGGGCCAGCAGCAACAGCGCCACGGCGATCAGCAAACGGTGCATGGTGTTCTCCATTTCATGGGCAATCGGCAGAGCAGATTATCGAGAAAATCAGGGGACTCGGGCAGGCTACTAGTTATCACTCTGGCGCCCCGGACTCAAGCAACCGATGGTTTACACTGAGCGCATCCTGTCACGGTCTTGATTCATGAGCGAGCCCATTCCCGTCCGCCCGCCGCGCCATCGGGGTATTTACCTGCTACCGAACCTGTTTACCACGGGGGCGATGTTCGCGGGTTTCTACGCGATTATTGCCAGTATCGGCGGGCGTTACACCGAGGCGGCGGTGGCGGTATTCATCGCTGCGGTGCTGGACGGCATGGACGGCCGGGTGGCGCGCATGACCGGCACCCAGACCGAATTTGGCGTGCAGTACGACTCGCTGTCCGACCTGGTCAGCTTCGGGCTGGCACCTGCGCTCGTTATGTATACGTGGTCACTGTCGGCGTTGCGCGAATTCGGTCCCCTGTGGGGCAAGCTGGGCTGGGCCGCCGCCTTCGTGTATGCCGCCTGCGCCGCGCTGCGGCTGGCGCGTTTCAATACCCAGGTCGGCGTAGCCGACAAGCGCTATTTCCAGGGACTGGCCAGTCCGGCGGCGGCGGCGGTATGCATGTCGTTCGTGTGGAGCGTGGACAAATTCGGCCTGTCCGGCAGCGAGCTCTGCTTCGTCACGCCGGTGATCGCGGTGGTCGTCGGCCTTCTGATGGTCAGCCGGTTCCGCTATGTCAGCTTCAAGTCGCTGCCGATGGGCGATCGCCAGCGCGTGCCGTTCGTGTGGATGGTGGGTGCGGTGCTGCTGCTGGCGCTGCTGATCATGGATACGCCGCGGGTATTGTTCGCCGGTTTCACGGTCTACCTGCTGTCCGGGCCGGTCTGGACGATCTGGGGACTGGCCACGCATCGGCGCCGGGTGCGGCGCGGCATGGCATGACGGCGAACCTACGCCAGCACGTAACGGCCAGCCATCGCGATCGCGTATTGCGCGCGCTGGGGGTGACGCCGTGGGTGCGTCGCGCGGTGCCGCGTCCGTCGGCGAGTGTCGCCGAGCCGAATCAATTGGAGACCGACCCGGCCGCAGGTGTTGCCTGCGTGGTGGTGCTGCCGGCGGGCTGCAGCACGCGCGAGCTCGATCTGCTGGGTCGGTCGCTCAACGCTTGTGGTGCGACGATGGCGCGCGCAGCGCGTGTCACCGTGAGCAACGGCCAGCTCGCGGCGGACGTGCCCGAGGCGCGCGCCTATCTGGTGTTCGGCGAAGCGCAGGCGCATGCGCTGGGGCGCACGCTGCCTGCCGCGGCGATGCATCGGGCGCAGATCGTGCTGGCCGACGAACCGGCGCTGGTGCTGACCAGCGCCGGCGCCAAGCGGCGACTGTGGAGCGCGCTGCGCAGCCTGCGCCGTGCGCTGGCCACAGCGGGCAGCTAGCCGCCATGGTCGCGGTGATCAAACCGGTGATCCAGGTGCGCGGCATGCGTGTCGAGGATCTGGCCGCAGTCAGCGCCATGGAAAACATCTCCTACGATTTTCCGTGGTCGGCCGGCATCTTCAGCGACTGCGTGAAAGCCGGGCATCCATGCTGGGTGCTATGCGTGGATGGGGACATCGCCGGCTACGGCATCCTGTCGATGGGCGCGGGCGAGGCGCATGTGCTGAACATCTGCATCGGGCCGAATTACCGCGGCCGGGGACTGGGCCGACATCTTCTCGGGCGTTTGCTGGACATCGCGCGCTGGAATGGAGCGGAGCGGGTGTTCCTGGAAGTGCGACCGTCCAATCCGCTGGCGAAGGCGCTGTATGAATCGGTGGGGTTCAACGAGATCGGGCGGCGGCCACGGTATTACCCGACGCACGATGGGCGTGAGGATGCGATCGTGATGGCGCTCAATATCGCTGCAAGCGATATTGAGCAATAGGTAAAGGCGCTTTTGCTTTTCGTCTTTTCGGTGTGCGAAAAACCCCTCTCTCCAACCCCTCTCCCGCAAGCGGGAGAGGGGTGCAATTCACCCCTGCAACTTTGCCGCCTGTTCGCGCAGCGCGGTCACCGTGGTGTTCCAGTCGGTGATGCGTTGGCGTTCCTGGGTGACGACTTCGGGTGGTGCATTGGCGACGAAGCTGGCGTTGCCGAGTTTGCCTTCGCACTTTTTGATCTCGACTTCGATGCGGCTGATTTCCTTGGCCAGACGCGTCTTCTCGGCGCCGAGGTCGATCAAGCCGGCGAGTGGAATCATCACGCGCAGCGTACCGACCACAGCCGCGGCGGCGGCCGGTTCGTCGGCGCCGGCTTCGATCCACAGCGGCGTTTCGGTGCGGGCGAGGAAGCTGATCTGCGCGGAGAATTTCGTGACGCGATCGCGATCGCTGGCATCACCGTCGGCGAGCAATAGCGGGATCGCTTTGGCGGGTGAGATATTCATTTCCGAGCGAATCCTGCGGATACCGCTGAGCACGTTCTTGAACCACTCGATTTCGGCGGTTGCTGCCACGTCGGCAACGATCTCGTCAGCGCGTGGCCACGGTCGCTGCATCAGACTGGCTTCGCTGAGGCCGAGCTTCGGCGCCACCGATTGCCAGATCTCCTCGGTGATGAACGGGATGATCGGATGCAGGGCGCGCAGCACGCTTTCCAACACCACCAGCAGGGTATGGCGGGTCGAAGCGGCAGCGCGCGCGTCGTCGCCGTTCAATGCGGGCTTGGACAGTTCCAGGAACCAGTCGCAGAGCTCGTTCCAGGTGAACTCGTACAGCGCCTGCGCGAGGTGATCGAAGCGGTAGCTGACAAAATGCTGCTCGACCTCGCCCAGCGTCTGCTTGAGGCGAGTGAGGATCCAGCGCTCCGCCTCGGTCACCGGCGTGCCAGTGGGCGCCGCGATCGCGCCTTCCGGCCCGCTCTCATCGGGCATGTTCATCAGCACGAAGCGCGCCGCATTCCACAGCTTGTTGCAGAACGCCTTGTAGCCTTCGGCGCGCTTGATGTCGAAGTTAATCGTGCGGCTGTAGCTGGCCAGCGCGGCGAAAGTGAAGCGCAGCGCATCGGTGCCGATCGAGGGGATGCCGTCGGGGTAGTCCTTGCGGATGCGCTTTTCGACCTTCTCGCGCACCTGCGGAAGCAGCAGCGACCTGGTGGACTTCGCCACCAGCGGCTCCAGCTCGATGCCGTCGATCAGGTCCAGCGGGTCCAGCGTATTGCCCTTGGACTTGGACATCTTCTGACCTTCCGCATCGCGCACGATGGCGTTGATGTAGACCTCGCGGAACGGGATCTGGCCGGTGAAGTACTTGGTCGCCATTACCATCCGGGCGACCCAGAAGAAGATGATGTCGAAGCCGGTGACCAGCACGGCGCTGGGCAGGAAGATCTTGTCCTGCTCCCAGTTAGCGACAATCTCGCCGCGTTCGTTCTTCACCGGGCCATTCGCCGGCCAGCCCATCGTGGAGAACGGCCATAGCGCCGAACTGAACCAGGTGTCGAGCACGTCGTCGTCCTGACGCAGTGCGCCGACCGGCGCGATGGTCGCTGACTTGCGCGCGTCGGCCTCGTCCTCGCCCACGAAGATATTACCGGCCTCGTCGTACCACGCCGGAATGCGATGGCCCCACCACAGCTGACGGCTGATGCACCAGTCCTGGATGTTGTCCAGCCATTGCGTATACGTGGTCGCCCAGTTCTCCGGCACGAACTTGATCTCGCCCGAACGTACGGCGTCCAGCGCCGGTTCGGTGATCGCTTTGCGGCCGCCTGGACGTCCATCGGTCAGCGTGTCGGAGGTGAGATCGACGAACCATTGATCGGTCAGCATCGGTTCGATCACCGCGTCCGAGCGATCGCTCACCGGCACCTGCAACTTGTGTGGTTTGATCTCGACCAGCAAGCCGGCGGCTTCGAGGTCGGCCAGTACGCGTTTGCGGGCATCGTAGCGGTCGAGGCCGCGATATTTTTCCGGCGCGTTGTCGTTGACCTTAGCGGCCAGCGTGAAGATGGTGATCGGTGCCAGCTTGTGGCGCTGGCCGATCGCGTAGTCGTTGAAGTCGTGCGCGGGAGTGATCTTCACGCAGCCGGTGCCGAAATCCTTGTCGACGTAGTCGTCGGCGATCACCGGAATCTCGCGATCCGTCAGCGGCAGCTTCAGTGTCTTGCCGACCAGATGTGCATAGCGCTCGTCTTCCGGATGTACCGCCACGGCGACGTCGCCGAGCATCGTCTCCGGACGGGTGGTGGCGACCACCACGCTCTCGTCGCTACCCACGACCGGGTAGCGGATCGACCACATGTGGCCGTCGCGCTCGACATTGTTCACTTCCAGATCCGACACCGCGGTGCCCAGCACCGGGTCCCAGTTCACCAGGCGGTTGCCGCGGTAGATCAACCCTGCGCGATACCAGTCGATGAACACCTTGCGCACCGCGGCCGAGAGTCCCTCGTCCATGGTGAAGCGCTCGCGCGACCAGTCCGCGGCGGCGCCGATGCGGCGCATCTGGTTGGTGATGGTGGAGCCGGACTCCTCCTTCCACTTCCACACGCGCTCGACGAAGGCCTCGCGGCCGAGGTCATGCCGCGTCCTGTCCTCGACGGCCAGCTGGTTCTCCACGATCTTCTGCGTGGCGATGCCGGCGTGATCGGTGCCCACCTGCCACAGCGTATTCATGCCACGCATACGCTGGTAGCGCGCCAGCATGTCCATCACCGTCTGCTGGAACGCATGCCCCATGTGCAGCGTGCCGGTGACGTTCGGCGGCGGCAGCAGGATGCAATACGGCTCACCCTTGCCCGACGGCTGGAACGCACCGCTGGCTTCCCAGCGCTCGTACCACTTCGACTCGATCTGGGCGGGTTCGAAACTCTTTTCCATCGGGATTGGGCTCGGTGGCGCGCGCAAGGCGCGCGCTTTGTCTTGGGGAAAGCGGATCATTGTACGGGGAGGGCGCTGGGCTGCCAAAAAAGCCGGTTCCATCAAGGAGCGGGCTGGGGTGGGTCGCAGGCGTGCGGATACTTCGATACCCCGGCGCACGCCGGGGTATCGGGGGTGTAATCGCAAGCCTGACCTGTGGCCGTTCCGCTCAGGGGACGAGCAGCTCACCACCCCAATCGGCCGGATCGACGTCCGCCATAGTTTGCGAAAACGTCCAGACATGCCCGCCGATGTCTGCCACCGAGTACTGGCGTTCGCCGTAAGAGTAGGTGGCGGGGGGATGGATGATGTTTGCGCCTGCGGCCCTGGCCTGGGCGTGATGGGCATCCACATCGGCGATGCGAACCATGATCGAATGGGTGACTAAGTGCGTATCGCCCGCCGCACCTGCATCGGTTACCACGAACGCGCCATCGCCGGCGTACATCTGCACCCGGTGGTCGGCGATGCGCAGACGCTCGGTGAAGCCAAAGGTACGGCACAGCCAAGTGGCAGCCTGCCGTACGTCGAGGTAGCCCAGCACCGGCATGATCGTGCTTGAAGGTATGGAGCGGTTGCTGCGCATCGTGTACCTCCTGCAGGGCAATGGACCGCTGTGAACTAGGGATGCTCTGATCAATTCTACGCAGGCGGCATGATGTCCAGAAGGCGCGCAGGATGTGTTGTGCGGCGCAGGGAAGACTGGCCGTCTTGCCAAGCTGCGCGGCGCAGTCTGCGCGCCTTCTGGACATCACCCCATCACTTTAAATTCAATGCGTTGGGGGCCGTGACTGTCTGTCCGCATGCCTTCGATCCGCCGCCTCGACAGACGGCCAGTCTGCCTTCGCCGACGGCCCTGTGGCCTACGAACAGACAGTCATGGTGACGCCTACGAAGAATTGATCAGAGCATCCCTAAGGCAGCAATTCGATCCCGAACCGCCGTACCAGCAGCGCAAACAGGCCGAAACATACCAACGTGATGACCACGCAGGCCGCCAGTGTCGGCCAGAAGCCGAGGCGCGGCAGCAGCAGGGGAAAGGCCAGGAACATCGGCAGCGTGGGCACCACGTACCAGAACGTGTACCAGGCGTGGTTGGCGATTTTCGACTGCGGCTGGCGCTCGACGTAGAGCCAGATCAGCGTCAGCACGGTGACCAGTGGCAGCGCCGCGATCAGCCCGCCGAGGCGGTCGCTGCGCTTGGCTGCTTCGGACACGAGCACCACCACCGCCGCGGTGATCAGGTATTTGCTGATGAGCCAGGCCATCGTGCGCTCCGCAAGGGGGAAGTCTGTTCGGGGCGCGAGTCAGTGAGCAGGCGCGGAAAGGCCGCGCAGGAAGGCGGTGAAGCTCGCCAGGTTGGCTTGCCAGCCGCCGGGATCGCGCGCGGGAACCAGGGTCGAGGCGCCGTGCACGCCTACCTTGGACTGGTAGTGCACGACGTTGGTGCCGTGTGCGTCACGCAGTACCTCGGCGACGTTGCTGGCCTCGTCCGGATCGGTGGTGATATAGAACGGCAAGGCCACTTTGGCGGCTGCCTGCTTGATCAGGTTTTTGTCGTCGAAGTATTCGCCTGGCGAGAAGCTGGCGATGGCGCTCAGGCCTTGCGGATGTTTCGCGGCCAACACGATCACCAGCGATGAACTGTAGGAACTGCCCACCGCGACGATGCGCGCGTAGTGCTGCGTGCGGGCCCAGGCCAGAGCGGCCTCGAGATCGGGCAGCGCGGCCAGGTAATCCGCCGACGCGCCGAGCTTCGCCACGGTTTCGTTGTGGCCGCCGAACAGGTCGCCACCGGAACGCTGGTCGATCGCGAGGGTGTCGAAGCCCAGTTTCTGCAGCGCCGGCACTACGTTGTCGTATTCGTGCCGGTTCGCATGAGCCTGATGGAACAGCAGGGCGATGCTCCGGCCGTGCGGCTGCGCCTGGTTGAGCGTGCCGTAGACGGCCACGCCGTCGCTGGCGTGCAGGGTCAGTGGTTCGTCGGCCAACGCGAGGGCAGGCAGGCACAGCAGGATCAGGCAGGTCCAGCGGATGAGGCGGGCAGTGGTCATGGCGTGCATGGCGGGACTCCTGGAGGATACCCGGCGCAGGCTACGTGAGGTGTCGGTTAAAGGCCAGCGACGGCGGCGCAGCGACTCAGCGTGAGCGCAGCTCGCGGCTATAGCTGTGCACTTCGTCGACCAGCACCTTGACATGCTCCGGATCGACTTCCGGCGTGATGCCGTGGCCGAGGTTGAAAATGTGGCCGGGGTGGTTGCCGTAGCTGTCGAGCACGGCGCGCGCTTCGCGGCGGATCACGTCGGGGCTGGCGCGCAGGATCGCGGGATCGAGATTGCCTTGCAGGGCGACCCTGCCGGCGACGGCGCGGCGCGCGTCAGCCAGATCCATCGTCCAGTCGACACCGAGCGCGGCGCAACCGGTGTCGGCCATTTCGGCCAGATGCTGCCCAGCGCCCTTGGAGAACAGGATCACCGGCAGCTCACGGCTGTGCAGATCAGCTTTCAGCGCATCGACGACGCGTGCCATGTAGCGCAGCGAGAATTCGCGGAATGGGGCAGGGCCGAGCAGACCGCCCCAGGTGTCGAAGATCATCAAGGCTTGCGCGCCAGCGGCGGCCTGGGCGATTAGGTAGTGCGCCACGGCCTGCGCCAGCGTATCGAGCAATTGATGCGCGAGTTTCGGCTCGTTCCAGCACATCGCCTTGAGCGTGGCGAAATCCTTCGAGCCCTGGCCTTCGACCATGTAGCAGGCTAGCGTCCACGGGCTGCCGGAGAAGCCGATCAGCGGCACGCGGCCGTGCAGTTCCCTGCGGATCAGCCGCATCGCGTCCATCACGTAGCGCAGCTCGCCATCCATGTCGGGCACGGCGAGCTTCGCGATATCGGCCGCCGTGCGCACCGGATGTGCAAACTGCGGGCCTTCGCCCTGCGCGAAGCTGAGGCCGAGGCCCATCGCGTCGGGGATGGTGAGGATGTCGGAGAACAGGATCGCGGCGTCGAGTTCGAAGCGTTCCAACGGCTGCAAGGTGACTTGGCAGGCGAACTCGGGATTCTGGGCCAGGCCCATGAAGCTGCCCGCGCGCTCGCGAGTGGCGCGGTACTCCGGCAGGTAGCGGCCGGCCTGGCGCATCACCCAGATCGGCGTGGTGTCGATGGGCTCGCGGCGCAATGCACGCAGGAAGCGGTCGTTCTTCAGCGGGGTATTCATCAAATCAACGTCCGTACGGGCCTTCCAGCCCTTGGGCAAACATCAGGCGGAAACCGCGCTTGAGCTGCGCGTCGCGGGCTTTCTCGAATGCGGCGATCGCTTCGTCGCGCTCCAGGAACTGCTCGCGCTTCATCGTCGCGCGGCCGCCCTGGGTGCCGGATTCGCGATACAGCGTCCAGCCGCCGAGCAGATCCTGCTCCAGCGTGATCTGGACGTAGCGTGGTGCGTCGGCACTGCCGGGCACGGTTTGCAGATAGAGGCGCATGGGTTCCGGATGGACAGTGCGGCACGCCGCAAACCCCAGCATTCTAGAAGGCTGGCGGTCGGGTAGCGAGGGTGCTGACGTCGCAGCTGTGACTTGGCCACTCTACAGCGGGTTTGTGGCTTCCTGCAGTGTCGCCAATACGTCGGCTTCGGCAACACCCGCGACAATCTCGGCGCGACCGATGCCGCGCCACAGGATCAGCCGCAATGCACCGGCAGTGTTCTTCTTGTCCAGCCGCATAAGCGCCAGCAATTGCTGTGCCTCCATGCCGGCCGGGACGGCGACCGGCAGACCGAGCTTTTCGAGCAGGCGTTGCAGGCGGGCGGTATCAGCGACACCGCTCATGCCGAGCCGCTCGGACAATTGCGCGGCCAGCAGCATGCCGATGGCCACGCCTTCGCCGTGCAGCAGGGTGGTGTAGTGGCCGGCGGTTTCCAGTGCGTGGCCGAACGTGTGGCCGAGGTTGAGCAGGGCGCGTTCGCCTTGTTCGGTTTCGTCGCGGGCGACCACGCCGGCCTTGTAGCGGACCTTGCGCGCGATCGCTTCCAGCACGGCGGCAGGGTCGCGGGCGGCAAGTGCGTCGGCATGCTGTTCCAGCCAGGCGAAGAACGGTTCGTCGCCAATGGCCGCGCCCTTGATCACTTCGGCGAGGCCGGCGCGGTATTCGCGTACGGGCAGGGTAGCCAGTGTGTCGATGTCGGCGATCACCGCGCGCGGCTGGTGGAACGCGCCGGCGAGATTCTTGCCGACCGGCAGGTTGACGCCGGTCTTGCCGCCGACCGAGGAGTCGACCATCGCCAGCAAGGTGGTCGGCATCTGGATGAAGTCGATGCCACGCATCCAGCACGCCGCACTGAAGCCGGCGAGGTCGCCGACCACGCCGCCACCCAGCGCGATCACGCAAGCGTCGCGGGTGGCGCCGAGCTGGCCCAGTGCTTCCAGTGCACGGCCGACGTTGGCGAAACTCTTGTGCGCTTCGCCGTCGTCGAGCAGGAAGGACGACCATTTCAGGCCGTCCAGCCCCTGCTCAATGCGCGGCAGGTACAGCGGCGCCACTGTGGTGTTGCTGATCACCAGCGCATGCCGGCCACGCAGCATCGTGCGCCAGCGCGCGTGATCGGCGAGCAGGCCGTGGCCGATCCACACCGGATAGCTGCGCTGGCCGAGAGCGACGGTGATGGTCTGGAGTGCCGGGTTGTTCATGTGTTCTGCCGGGGTCATGCGGTGGATTGGCGTTGCCAATGATGGTCGATCAGCGCGATGCAGCGTTCGCTGGCGGCGGCGACGCTGCCGTGCTCGCCGGGCACGGCGAGGTCGGCGAGCACGCGATAGATCGGTTCACGGATCTGCGCCATCGCCTGCAGTCGCTCATGCCGGTTCGGCACCGCCAGCAGCGGGCGGCGATGGTCGCGTTCCAGTCGTTCCAGCTGCTGTTCGATGGTGGTTTGCAGCCACACGACGTAGCCGCGCTCGATCAGGTGCTGACGGTTGTGCGCAGCCAGCACTACGCCAGCACCCGTGGCGAGCAGCACGCCGGAGCGCTGGCTGCACTCGTCCAGCAAGGCACTTTCGCGCTGGCGGAAACCGGCCTCGCCCTCGATCTCGAATACCGTGCTCACGTCCACGCCGCAATGATGCTCGATCTCCTGGTCGAGATCGACGAACGAAAGTCCATAATGCACGGCAAGCCGACGTCCGATCGACGTCTTGCCGGCGCCGGTCGGACCGATGATGAACAGATTGCACGACGGATTCATGGGCAAATGCTAACAGGGCATGTGCGGAGGCAGGGTTGAACGAACGCGTATTGCTGGCCGGTTGTGGCGACGTTGGCCTGCGCGTGGCACAGCGCCTGCTGGCGCGCGGCGATGACGTGTGGGCGCTGCGGCGTCAACCGCCGGTCTCGGGCGACAGTGGCATTCACTGGTTGCGTGGTGACCTGACCCAGCCGGAAACCCTGCGCGGCTTGCCCGCCGGGATCACTCAGCTGGTCTATCTGCCAACGCCGGATCGGCGCGATGTAGCTGCCTATCGCGCCACCTTTGTGGACGGCTTGCGTGATCTGCTTGGAGCGCTCGGGCGTGCCACGTTGCAGCGCGTGTTGCTGGTGTCTTCCAGCGCGGTCTACGGCGAGCATGGCGGCGGCTGGGTGGATGAAGACACTGCGGCGGCACCGCCGGGATTCAATGGTGCCGTGCTGCTGGAGGCGGAACAGTGGCTGGCCGCGCAGTCGCCGACTTCGGTCGTGCTGCGGCTGGCCGGGCTGTACGGCCCCGGTCGCATGCAACTGCTCGAGCGCCTGCGCGCCGGGCAGGTCGTGGTGCCGCGCACGCTACCACACTGGGCCAATCGCATCCATGTCGACGATGCCTCCGCGGCGATCGTGCATCTGCTGCAACTGGCCGATCCGCTGCCGCTGTATCTTGGCGTGGACGACACGCCGCTACCGCTTGATGTGCTGTATGACCACCTGTCTGCATTGATGGGCGTACCGCTGGCCGCCGATGGCGCGGCACCGAACGGCATCGGCAGCAAGCGACTCAGCAATGCGCGGCTGCGCGCCAGCGGTTTCATTCCGCACTGGCCGGATGCGCGCGACGGTTACGCCGGCTTGCTCGATCACTGAGTCATTCACCAAGGAGAACCCGCATGGCCAACATCATTCCGCATCACCAAGTCAGCACTGGCAACGAGATTCCCGGCTGCCGCATCGTGCGTTCGTTCGGCATCGTGCGCGGCATCACGGTGCGTTCGCGCAGCGTGGTCGGCAATCTCGGCGCGGCGCTGCAGACGATCGTCGGCGGCAATATCTCGATCTATACAGAGCTATGCGAGAAGGCGCGCGAGGAGGCGTTCGAACTGATGTTGCAACACGCCGCTGCGATGGGCGCGAATGGCGTACTGGCGATGCGCTACGACGCCAACGAGGTAGCCCAGGGCGTCACCGAGGTACTGGCCTACGGCACGGCGGTGCAGGTCGAGTCGTCAACATGATGTGATGACGCGGTGCGGCTTGTAGTGGCTGGCGGCAGCGGCGCAGACTCGGACTTCAGGGCGGGGAGGCGAAGCGTGCCGCTCGCACGATTGAACGGGAGATTGACGCCATGTCGGTAGCCAAGGTCATCGAAATCAACGCTTCGTCCGCCAAGGGCGTGGAAGATGCCGTGCAACACGGCTTGCGCAAGGCCGCGGAGTCGGTGAAGAACATCAAGGGCGCCTGGGTCAATGAGATAAAAGTGGTGACCTCGGACGACGGCACCGTGACGGAATGGCGCGTCAACATGAAGATCAACTTCGTCGTCGCCTGAGAATCGCGGCGGGTCGCGCCGGTGCAATCGGTCGGCGCGATCCTGCATGGGTTCGGGCATGACTCAGCTGTGGCTGAGTCCGGTCACGTGGCGATCATCGTCGTACTCCACGCAGGTGTCGGCTTGTGCCGGCAAGGTGGCCAGTGCATGTCGGCTGAGCCGTTCGAAGTGCGCCAGAAACCGTTCCATCGCCGGTGCGTCCATCGCCAGCGGCGCGTGCCGCGCCAGCAGATCCTGTTCCTGCTCGCCGCGCCAGCGACGCACGATTTCCCAGCCCGGCGCTTGCAACACGATCAAGGCATCAAACTTGCGCCAGAGCGGCTGGTAGCCGCGCAACTGCTTGTTGACCCAGTGCCGCCAGCTGCCGTCGGGGTCTTCCCGGCGTTCCAGCTCGTTGACCGGCTTAGTCAGGGCAAACTGCAACTGCGGGCGGATACCCAGCGCCCAGCCTTCCACGATCACCAACCTTGGCGGCCGGGTGATACGCGGCCAGCGCGACGGGGGAATGCGGGTGTCGCGGCCCTTGTCGAAACGCGGGTGCGTCACCGGCAACTTGTCCGAAGCGTGCGGCAGCGCGGCTAGCACCGACAGCAGCAGCTCGATCTCGTGCGTGCCCGGCACGCCACGGCTGCGCAGCAGCGGATGCACGTCGCGCGCCAGCGTTTCGCGGTCGCTGCGGGCATAATAGAAATCGTCCAGCGAGAGTACTTCGGTGGCCCAGCCGCGTGCTTCGGCCTGGACCTTCATCACCCGCGCCAGGGTGCTCTTGCCGCTGCCCTGCAGGCCGGACAAGCCCAGGATATACGGGCGCCGCGAGCGGGCGATGCGCCCCGCATACTGGTCGAGCAGATGGCCGGCGAGGGCCTCGTTCTGCATGTCGGCGAGAGACGTCATCCGCGATACACCATGGTTCCGGGGGGTGTTTCCGCAACGGGCAGGTGGCGGTGACGGAGTATCCCGCAAACCGACGTGGCGCAACCGCATTCACACTTCACGACAAAACATGGCGTCGCCAGCCGTGCTGAAGTGGTACTGGGCGAATGGGGCATGGCACTATCATCGGTGGTGTTCATTCGCGTCATGATGGCGCGTGTCGGTCACGATGCAAAAGGAAAGTTTCAACGTCATGCTCAAATCCGAGATTCTGGACACCTTCCTGCAACTGCTGGACGAGGCCAAGGCCAGCGGCGACCGCGAGCCGACCGCGATGAGTCTGGCTACCGTCGACAGCTCCGGCCGGGTCGCCTCGCGCATCGTGTTGCTCAAGGGTGTCGACGAGCGCGGCTTCCGCTTCTACACCAACTACCAGAGCGACAAGGGTAGCCAGCTGGAAGTCCATCCGCAGGTTGCGCTCTGCTTTCACTGGAAACAGCTGCGCGAAGGTGTGCAGGTGCGTGTGGAGGGCGTCGCGCGCAAGCTGCAGGAAGAGGAATCGGATGCTTATTTCGCGAGCCGTCCGCGCGGGAGCCAGATCGGCGCGTGGGCTTCGCTGCAGTCGCAGACCCTGCCGGATCGCGAAACGTTCGAGCAGCGGCTGACGCGTTATGAGCACGAGTTCGATGGGCTCGTGGTGCCCCGTCCGCCGCATTGGGGCGGTTACGTGGTGGAGCCAGACACGCTGGAGTTCTGGTATGGCGCGGAATTCCGCTGGCACGAACGGGTGCGCTGGAATCGCCACGGGCAGACCTGGACGAGCCGGTTGCTGTACCCGTGAATTCGTCGGTGCCGGTGACTGACGCGTATCCGCAACGCATCGTCTGCCTTACCGAAGAACCAACCGAAGTGCTGTACGCGCTCGGTGAGGATCACCGCATCGTCGGCATCTCCGGCTTCACCGTGCGGCCGCCGCGGGCGCGCAAGGAGAAGCCCAAGGTCTCCGCGTTCATCAGTGCGAAGATCGGCGAGATCCTGAAACTCGAGCCTGACCTGGCGATCGGCTTCTCCGATATCCAGGCCGACATCGCGCGCGAGCTGATCAAGGCTGGCGTCGAAGTGTGGATCAGCAACCATCGCAGCGTCGACGGCATCCTCGCCTACATCCGCCGGCTCGGCGCGATGGTCGGTGCGCATGAAAAGGCCGAGGCCTATGCGCTGCGCGCCGAACAGCACATCGCCGATATCCGCGCCGCCGTCGCAAAGCTGCCGCGGCGGCCTAAGGTGTATTTCGAAGAGTGGGACGAGCCGATCATCACAGGCATCCGCTGGGTCGCCGAGATCATCGGCATCGCCGGCGGCGACGACTGCTTTCCGGAACTCGCGCGCGAGCCGCTGGCGAAACAGCGCATCCTGCCGAACGGTGACGAAGTAGTGCGGCGCGCGCCGGACATCATCCTCGGCTCTTGGTGCGGTAAGCGTTTCCGGCCGGAGAAAGTCGCGGCGCGACCGGGTTGGGATGCGATCCCGGCGGTGCGCAACGGCGACCTCTACGAGATCAAGTCACCGATCATTCTACAGCCGGGACCAGCGGCGCTGTTCGATGGGCTGGATGAGATTCATCGCATCATCGTCGAGTGGGCCTTGCGCTGAGCTTTTTAGTGGGAGCGAGTTCAGTCGAGATGATTGTTGGTGCGGAGCAGAGCTTTCGTGCGCCTTTGGCGCCCGAGTTACTTTCTCTTTGCGTGGCCAAAGAGAAAGCTAACCAAAGAGAAAGGCCACCCCGCTTGGCGCTTGCCGAGCATCCTGCCCGGCAAGTCCGTGAGCCGGGGCCGGGCTTTTCGACAGGACTCCTGTCCTGACGAAAAGGCAGCGACATCCCTGTCGATGCCCGCTACGCGGCCTGTCACCCCCGACTCACCGCCGCACAGGGGCCCCGGGTAGAGCAGCGGGCCATCGTGGCTCGCACTCGGTGGAAAATCGAAAAGCTCAAAAGCAACAACGAGAGCGGAGCA
Organism: Rhodanobacter sp.; assembly: GCA_035943575.1. Classification (GTDB taxonomy): domain Bacteria; phylum Pseudomonadota; class Gammaproteobacteria; order Xanthomonadales; family Rhodanobacteraceae; genus Rhodanobacter. The sequence continues at coordinate 16,228 of DASZCB010000262.1, forward strand.
TCGCTTTGCAGTGTCGCTGTTGCTCTGGCTGTTGATCTGGCTCTTCTGAAAGGTGCGGGCCACGATGGCCCGCTGCTCTACTCAGGGCCCCTCTGAAGCGGCGGGTGGAGGAAAGCCCGTAGGGTGGTTCGCAGGGATGTGAACCAGTTTGGCGTCAGGGCAGGATGCCCTGTCGACAAACCCCGCAACCCGACCGCGGACCTTGCGGGCAGGGATGCCCGCAAGGCGCGTAAGCGGGGTGTCGTTTTCTCTTGGTTACTTCTCTTTTGGACAGGCAAAAGAGAAGTAACTCGGTCTCCACAGGAGAACGAAAGCTCTTGCTCCAAAAAAGCAGAGGCCGAAGTCTCCTTCAGGCACCCAGCGCCAGCCGAGAACCCAGGTCGAGCAACGGCGCAGCGATCAACAGGCGCGCCAGCAATAGCACGATCATCATCGCCATCGGGGCGAAGTCGATGTTGCCGGCGATCAGTTTGCCGTTGAGCGGGCGCAGCAGCGGGGTGACGATGCTGCCGACCAGTCGCAGCAGCGGTTGCCGGCGATCGACTGCGAACATGCTCAGCAGCGACCAGCCGAAGATCAGCACCAGATAGAACAGCAGCACGAAGTCGAGCAGTTCGGCCAGCGTCAACACCAGCAGGCCGAGAGGGTGCGGCATCACGCCGAGCAGCACGAACAGCAGCAGGCGCTTGACCAGCATCAGCAGCCACGCCAGCAGCAGAGCGGCGAGGTTGATCCGACGCCAGTTCGGCAGCACGTGGCGGATCGGCGCGAGCACCGGGTTGGTATAGCGGTAGACGAACTGGCTCAGCGGGTTGTTGAAGTCCGCGCGGCAGGCCTCCGCAGCCACGCGCAGCAGCAACAGCGTGACGGCGGCTTCGAAGGCCAGCTCGATCAGCATGGACAGCGCATTCAGCAGATAACTCACGACAGCTTGTCCAGTTCGGCGGCGAGTTCCACGCCACGTTGGGTGGCGGCAGCGACGGCACGGGCCACGATCCGCGGCAGACCATCGGCGCTGAAGCTTTCCAGCGCGGCCTGGGTGGTGCCGTTCGGCGAGGTCACGCGCTGACGCAGCACGGCGGGATCCTCGCCGCCGTCAGCCAGCATGCGACCGGCGCCGAGGCAGGTCTGCGTAGCAAGCGCACGCGCGGTGTCGCGCGGCAGGCCTTGCGCGACGGCGGCGGCTTCCAGTGCCTCGACCAGCGCGAAAAAGTACGCCGGACCGGAACCGGACAACGCGGTGACGGTATCCATCAGCGCTTCGTCATCGATCCAGCGGGTGATCCCGGCGGCGTCGAGGATGTGCTGCGCCTGTGCCTTCTGCGACGGGCTGACCCGGCTGTTTGCGCACAGGCCGGTGGCGCCGGCGCCGATCAGCGCCGGCGTGTTCGGCATGCAGCGCACGATCGGCAGGCCAGCGCCGAACCAGCGTTCCAGTTGATCCAGCCGCACACCGGCAGCGATCGAGATCAGCAACGGCCGGTTGCGTTGCAAGGTGTCGCGCAACTCGCTGTGGATCGCCGGCATGACCTGGGGTTTGACCGCCAGCAGGATGACTTCGGCTTCCGCGGCGGCGAGCCGGTTCTCGGCATAGCAGGCGATGCCGAATTCACGGCCCAGCGCATGGCGGGCTTCGGCCAATGGCTCGGCCACGCTGATAGTGGCTGCGGCCACGCCGGTTTTCAGCAGGCCACCGATCAGGCTGCGCGCCATATTGCCGCCGCCGATGAAGGCAAGTCGTGTCATGCAGGGTTCCTCGCTTGTCCAGACCGCGTACCTTACCGGAGCGGCATCGCGGCGCGGCAGTTTTGTGGGTGTACATGGGGGCGAACAGAGCCTGCTGATGGATCCGGATGATGATTTTTCGACCGGGTGCGCAAACCGGGTCGACAGTTTGCGCGTCGAGGTCGGGAAAGACTGGCCGCACAGCCGGTTGCGCGAGTAGTATCGACGCGGCTACAGGGGGATTCGGGTAGTTCGTCCGGGTGGTTCCATGGCGCCTGCGTCATGCGCTGCGGCGCACCACGTCTGCGAATATCACCCGTCCCCTGATGTGGCATACGAATTCATGCCATCCAGGCGATCGGTTGAGGGGAACGACAGATGGACATTGCCGAACTGCTTGCTTTCTCGGTGAAGAACAAGGCCTCGGACTTGCACTTGTCCGCTGGGCTGCCGCCGATGATCCGCGTTGACGGCGACGTGCGTCGCATCAACATTCCCGCGCTCGAGCACAAGCAGGTGCACTCGCTGATCTACGACATCATGTCGGACAAGCAGCGACGCGATTACGAAGAATTCTACGAGACCGACTTCTCGTTCGAGATCCCCGGGCTGGCGCGCTTCCGCGTCAACGCGTTCAACCAGAACCGCGGCGCCGGCGCGGTATTCCGCACCATTCCGTCCGAGGTGCTGACCCTGGAGGATCTCGGTTGCCCGCGCATCTTCAAGGAGCTGATCGAGCAGCCGCAGGGCCTGATCCTGGTGACCGGCCCGACCGGTTCGGGCAAGTCGACCACGCTGGCGGCGATGGTCGACCACATCAACAAGAACGAATACGGGCACATGCTCACGATCGAGGATCCGATCGAGTTCGTGCACACCTCGCAGAAGTGTCTGGTCAATCAGCGCGAGATCCACCGCGACACGCTGGGCTTCAACGAGGCGTTGCGGTCGGCGCTGCGCGAGGATCCCGACTACATCCTGGTCGGCGAGTTGCGCGATCTGGAAACCATCCGCCTCGCGCTGACCGCGGCGGAAACCGGTCATTTGGTGTTCGCCACTGTGCATACCAGTTCGGCGGCGAAGACGATCGATCGCATCATCGACGTGTTCCCCGCCGGCGAGAAGCCGATGGTGCGTTCGATGCTGTCCGAGTCGCTGCGTGCGGTGGTCTCGCAGTCGCTGCTGAAGAAGGTCGGCGGTGGCCGCATCGCGGCGCACGAGATCATGGTCGGCATCCCGGCGATCCGCAATCTGATCCGCGAGGACAAGGTGGCGCAGATGTATTCGTCGATCCAGACTGGCACACAGTTTGGCATGCAGACACTGGACCAGTGCCTGCAGGACCTGGTCAAACGTGGCCTGGTAACCCGCCAGCAGGCATCCACGTATGCCAAGAACAAGGACAGCTTCAAGTGATGTCAGGTTTGTTCCGATTCCCGCAACTCCATTCCCGATTTCCGGGGGCAACGCCATGAGTGACTTTGATTTCACCTCGTTCCTGAAACTGATGGTGCACAAGAAGGCTTCGGATCTGTTCATCACGGCCGGCGTGGCGCCGTCGATGAAGGTGCAGGGCCGTATCGTGCCGATCACGCAGAGCCCGCTCAGCGTGCAGCAGTCGCGCGACATGGTGCTCAACGTGATGACGCCAGGGCAGCGCGAGGAGTTCGAGAAAACCCACGAATGCCAGTTCGCGATCTCTGCGCAGGGCGTAGGCCGCTTCCGTGTGTCGTGCTTTTACCAGCGCAATTGCGTCGGCATGGTGCTACGCCGGATCGAGTCGAAGATTCCCACGCCGGAAGAACTGAACCTGCCGCCGGTGATCAAGCAGTTGGCGATGACCAAGCGCGGCATCATCGTTTTTGTCGGTGCCACCGGCTCGGGCAAATCGACCTCGCTGGCGGCGATGGTCGGCTACCGCAACCAGAACTCGACCGGGCACATCATCACGATCGAGGATCCGATCGAATACGTGCATAAGCACGAAGGCTGCATCATCACCCAGCGCGAAGTCGGCATCGACACCGATAGTTGGGACAACGCGCTGAAGAACACCCTGCGCCAGGCACCCGACGTGATCATGATCGGCGAAATCCGTACCCGCGAAGGTATGGATCACGCGATCGCCTTCGCCGAAACAGGTCACTTGGTGCTGTGCACGCTGCATGCGAACAACGCGAACCAGGCGATGGACCGCATCCTGCACTTCTTCCCGGAAGATCGTCGCCAGCAACTGCTGATGGATCTGTCGCTGAACCTGAAGGGTATCGTGGCGCAGATGCTGATCCCTACACCGGACGGCAAGGCACGCCGGGTGGCGGTGGAAGTACTGCTGGGCACGCCGCTGGCGCAGGATTACATCCGTCAGGGCGAGATCCACAAACTCAAGGAGCTGATGAAGGAGTCCACCCTGCTAGGCATGAAGACCTTCGATCAGGCGCTGGTCGAGCTGTATCACGCCGGCGAGATCTCTTACGAGGACGCGCTGCGTTACGCCGACAGTTCCAACGAGGTGCGCCTGCGCATCAAGCTGGCGCAGGGTGGCGATGCACACACCTTGTCGCAGGGCTTGGACGGCGTGGAGCTGGAAGAAACCCGCGACTCGCAGAACTTCGGCGGCAGCAATCTGCTGAATCGCTGAGGGGTTCTCGCCGCAAGCAGAAACGAAGACGGCGCCTACAGGCGCCTTCTTCGTTTCTGCAAGGCTGAAGCGTTTACTACGGTGCTGCCTGCTTCACGCATGAAAAACCGGGATGGCATGCCATCCCGGTTTGTGTCGATCGCTGACGTTTACTTCAGGATGGTCTGGCTGGTGATCACCATGCCGTTGCTGCCGACCTGCATTTCAGCGTCGATGCTGTCGACTCTTTCGGCCTGGGATTTCATTGCGGCGAATTGAGCCTTCGAGCGTGCCACATTGGCGGCAGCCTGAGCGCTGGTTTCCTCGTTGTCGGCGCCATTGATCGACGGCTCATCGCTCTTGCTGATCGCGGCGGTGGCAGCGGCCAGGCTGTCGGCCTTCTGCTCCATCAGACGCAGCCAGTTCATGTACATGACGCCGGTCAGATGCATGCGGGTCATCTGACCGGCTTCGCCGACCGGATCCTTCAGTGTGTCGGCGAGCTTGGCGTCTTCGCCGGCACCGACGCCCAGTGCCAGCGCCTTGGCGCCCATGGCCAGCCACGCCGGCTGCCCCAGCATGCTGCTCATGTCCTTGGGCAGCGGCAATGGCTTGCCGTCACTGGTGAGTTTCAGCTCGGTCAGCGCCGGCACCATCATCTGACCCATCGCGAGCAGGCCGGCGGGGTTGTTGGTGCCCAGCACGAGGCGGCCGCTGAATGTGGGCAGGCTGGAGTTTTCGCCGGGCACCAGCGAATCCAGCGCGATACGCAGACCGAGCATGTCGCCGAACGGCGGAATCGCCGCCTTCTGCATGGCCGGGCCGAGCTTGGCGAAACTGTCGTTGAGATCGGTCAGCGTCGGGCAGGTGAACGGCTTGGCGGTCACGGCATCGGCCTGCGCCAGCCAGAACGTGCGCAAACTGGAAACTGGCAATGCCAGGCTCAGGTCGAACGGCGCGGTGCCGGCACTGCCCAGTCCGGGCAGTTCCACCTTGAGGCCGGCGAATGCCTTGCTGATGTCGTCGGCCAGGGCGACGTCGAAGCGCACATCCTGATGTTTGGCATCGAGCCGGGTGTAGCCGAAGCTCAGCGCCGGTACGCGTGCAGCGATGCGTGCGGCATCGGTGGCGCAGCTCGGCGACGTCTGCAACTGATTTGCCACTGGCTCGCCGGTCTTGGCCGACTCGGCCTCGGCGTGTGCCTTGAGGATCGCCCCGATCAGGGGATCCTTGCCGCTGACCGCCAGCGGCAGTGCGCGGGTCAGGTCCAGCTCACCGACCACCCATTTCTGGTAATTCTTGGTCTTGGCCAGCGCGGTCAGGCGACCGTCGTCCTGCAGGTTCTTTTGCGGCCGATCGAGGCCCAGCGCCTGACGCAGCAGTGGCGTGGACGCATCGGCGGGCAACAGCGCGGCCACCGCCTGCTTGTCGACCATCGCCAGGATTATCTCGGTACCTGACGCGGCGAACACGTACTTGCGATAGCTCTGCTTGTCGATGTTGGCGAGATCGAGCTTCTTGCCGTAGGCGGTTTCCAGCCGGCTGATAAAACCCTCGAACGCTTTCGGGTCGCTCAACTGGAAACGCAGCACGGGTGCCAGGCCCAGTCCGTAGAGTGCGGAGTAGCCCTTGAGATTCAGCCCTGCACTTTGCGCGAAGGTCTCGACGGTCTTGCCGTTGAATTCGGCGCGCAGCGCGTGCAGCAGGCGGGCGCCATCGGGATCCTTTGCGGCCATGCGGTCGGCCGTGGCATCGAGCTGGGCCATCTGCGCCGGCAACTGTGCATCGGCCTGGGCGAGCAGCGCCTTGCGCGTGCTGTCGTCGATGACGTCCAGATTGGCCACGACGTAGGGCGTGTCAGCCGGTACGAAAGCCAGCGGTGCATCCTTGTCTTTGTGTCCGCAGGCCGCCAGCATGACGCCGGCAAAACCCAGCGCGACATATCGCGTCGTCGATCGCATGTTGATCCCCAGAAGTGGTGAATGGTGCGCTGCACATTATGCTCGCTCGCGCATGGCTGCGCTGCGGCGGGCGGCCGACTGATGCATTCAGACCGGTGCCGCCGGGCGGCCAGCGGCCGGGTGCGCCGGCTGTTGCTATGGACTCAGCGGGCCAGCACTTCGTTGAGTACGGCCATGCGCACGAACACGCCGTTGCCGACCTGTTCGAGGATGCGCGACTGTGCGCCGTCGGCGATATCCGAGGCGATCTCGATGCCGCGGTTGATCGGGCCAGGGTGCATTACCAGGCAGCCTTTGGCGGCCAGCGCCAGTCGGCGCCGATCCAGTCCGTAATAGGTGAAGTACGCCGCTTCGTCCGGCAAGTCGAGCGAAGTCATGCGCTCCTTTTGCAGGCGCAGCATGATGACTGCATCGGCGCCGTCGATGGCCTGGTCGAAATCGGTGTAGCGACGACCTTGCGGCACTTCGTCCGTGGTCGGCA
>DASZCB010000263.1:0-2878 GCA_035943575.1 Rhodanobacter sp.
GCATCCAGATCAAGATTGTCGTAGCCGACACCCAGATTGGCGACGATGCGCAGCCGCGTCGCACCGGCGATTTCCGCCGCACCGATATGCTCCTTCAGGCCCACGATCGCGGCATCCTGCCCGGCGAGCTTGGCAGCCAGCTCGCCGCGACTGAACTTCACTTCCTCCGGCTCGGCCGTCACCGCGAAATGCGGTTCGAGCCGGGCGACGATGTCCGGAAAGGTGGGGCGCGAAATCCACACGCGCGGCTTGTCGTTCATTGGCATGGTTTCGGTTACAGCGTTCGGCCCGTCACGGAATGCGCGGTGCCACCGCGCCTACATCGCCGCATTGCGCACGATGGCGCAGCGCGTGATCGATCAGCACCAGCGCCATCATCGCCTCGGCGATCGGGGTAGCGCGGATGCCGACGCAGGGGTCGTGGCGCCCCTTGGTCACCACCTCGGTCGGCTCGCCGGCAAGATTCACGCTGCGCCCGGGAATCAGAATGCTGGACGTGGGCTTCAGCACGATCGAGGCCGTCACCGGCTGGCCGCTGCTTATCCCGCCAAGGATGCCACCCGCATGATTGGACGTAAAGCCGTCCATATACATTTCGTCGCGATGCTGGCTTCCGCGCTGGGTGACTGCGGCGAAACCGTCGCCGATCTCCACCCCCTTGACCGCGTTGATCGACATCAGCGCACTGGCCAGATCGCCGTCGAGCTTGCCGTAGATCGGCTCGCCCCAGCCCGGCGGCACGCCGTCAGCAACCACGTTCACGCGCGCACCGACCGAGTCACCGGATTTGCGCAGCGCATTGATATAGCTTTCCAGCGCCGGCACCTGTGCCATATCAGGCCAGAAAAACAGGTTCTGCTCCACCGCCTCCCAGTCGAACGCGTCCGGCGTGACCTCGCCGATCTGCGCCAGATAGCCGCGCACATGCACGCCGTAACGCTCGGCCAGCCACTTTTTGGCGATCACCGCAGCGGCGACGCGCATGGTGGTTTCGCGCGCCGAGGAACGCCCGCCACCGCGCGGATCACGGATGCCGTACTTCTGCCAGTAGGTGTAATCGGCGTGACCGGGGCGGAAGGTCGACACGATGTCGCCGTAATCCTTGCTGCGCTGATCGGTGTTGCGGATCAGCAGCGCGATCGGCGTACCGGTGGTCTTGCCTTCGTACACGCCGGAGAGGATTTCCACCTCGTCCGCCTCATGCCGCTGCGAGGTGTAGCGGCTCCTGCCGGTGGCACGACGATCGAGATCGTGGCGAAACTCCTCCGCACTGATCGGCAGCCCCGGCGGACAGCCGTCGATCACGCAGCCGATCGCCGGGCCGTGACTCTCGCCAAAGGTGGTGACGGTAAACAATTTGCCGAAGGAATTGCTGGACACGAGATTTGGACGTCCGAAGGAAACCGCCACAGCTTAGCGCGACGGCGTCCCGATCGGGTCAGTGCGCCGACTGCGCGGCACGCCACTCGCTGGCCAGCAGCGCAAACACCACGTCATCGACCCACTCGCCCTGCAACCACAGGCTTTCGCGGTGATGCGCCTCCTGACGCATGCCCAGCGCACGCAGCATGGCCATGCTGGCAAGATTGCGCGGATCGACCGAAGCATGGATGCGATGCCTGCCGAGCTGACCGAATACCAGCCCGAACACGGCCCGTACGACCTCGCTGGCGTATCCGCTGCCCTGATAAGCCGGCGCGATACTGACCCCGAATTCGACCGAGCCTTCGGCGTCCGCCGGCATGTGAATGCCCAGGTCGCCGATCAATTCCTCACCATCGCGCAGGCGTATCGCACGCTGAAACCAGCTGTCCGGGGTATCCAGTGACGCATCGGCCTGGCGTTCGATGAAGTCCACGGCCTCGACCACGCTGGCCGGACGCCAGCCCTGGAAACGGGATACCTCCGGATCGGCGCGATAGCCGAACAACACCGCGGCGTCAGTCGATTGCAAGGCATTGAGCAGCAAACGCGGTGTGTTCAGTTCCATGCGAAAGACTCTTATCAGGCGACGCGGCGCGCAGCGGCGGCGGCACGGATGGAGGCGGCATGCTCGATCAGATCGCGCCGTTCCAGCGCGAACACACCCATCTGGCCGACCTTGAACTCGATCCAGATGAACGAAACCTCGGGCAACAGCGCGGCCAGCGCATGCTCGCTCTCGCCTACTTCGACGATCAGCAGGCCGTCATCGGTGAGATAGTCCGCCGCCTCGTCCAGCATGCGCAGGCACAGGTCCAGACCATCGGCACCGGAGGTGAGGCCCAGCTTCGGTTCGTGCGCGTATTCGCCCGGTAGCGCGGCGTATTCATCGTCGGTGACATACGGCGGGTTGGAGACGATCAGGTCGTAGCGGCGGCCCTTCACGCCAGCAAACAAGTCCGACTGAATCGCCTCGACCCGGCCCTCGACGTGCTGGAACACGATGTTCTCGCGCGCCAGCGACAATGCCTCGTCGCTGATGTCGACGATATCGACCTGCCACTCCGGGTTGTACTCGGCCATTGCGATACCGATGCAGCCCGAACCGGTGCACAGATCCAGCGCACGTTCGATATGACGCTCGTCCAGCCACGGCGCGAAGCCCGACTCGATCAGCTCGGCGATCGGCGAGCGCGGCACCAGCGCACGGCGGTCGCTCTTGAACTTCAGCCCGGCGAACCAGGTCTCGCCGACCAGATAGGCCACCGGCAGGCGTTCGTTGACGCGACGCTCGATCAAGGCCAGTACGTTCGCGCGCTCGACGGCGGTAAGCCGACCCGCACCGTACGCCGGCGGGATGTCCGGCGGCAGATGCAGGCTGGCCAGGATCAGATGGGTGGCCTCGTCGATCGGGTTGTCGTGGCTGTGCCCGAAGGTGAGCCCGGCGGCCGAGAAG
>DASZCB010000264.1:0-8426 GCA_035943575.1 Rhodanobacter sp.
TTCAGGTGCTACGGCTGTTATTCAGCGATATTTAAGTAATTCAAATTTGCCGTCGGAGCTAATTGAGGTTCATCTACTTCGTGAGCTTAATTCAATTTTCGAGCCAGACAACGAATTTACAAGAATACTTGTCCAGAAGCAGATGGACGACAAGTGGGAGGTCTACCTAGAGGAAAAAGAGAAGGGCAGGGTTCCTTTGTCCGCCTCAGGTAGCGGTCTTCAGACGGTTCTTATTATTCTATTAAGTTTGCATACCGTTCCAGAGGGCGTGAATAATTCGAAAGATAATCTTGTTGTCGCAATAGAGGAGCCTGAAAATAATCTTCATCCGGCACTTCAAAGAAGGTTGCTATCGTATCTTCAGAAGCACGCGAATGAAAATGGTTCGATTTTCTTTATTACGACACATTCAACGGTAGCAATTGATCAGTTTGTCGGGCAAAAGAACGCGAGACTCTTTCATGTTCGACACGATGGAAAATTTGCGAAAGTTAGTTCTGTCGATGCGTACTCAGACGGTCATGAAATACTTCGAGATTTAGATGTTCGTGCAAGCGATTTGTTACAATCTAATGGAATCATTTGGGTCGAGGGGCCTACGGATCGTCTTTATATAAATAAATGGATAGAAATTTTTTCTCGGAGCCAATTGCGAGAAGGGGCGCACTATCAATGTGTATTTTATGGGGGGAAACTTCTTTCTCATTTATCTGCGAATGGAGATCTTTCGCTTAAGAAGGAGCTGATCGATTTAGTAACAGTAAACAAAAATTCTGCAATTGTGATTGATAGTGATCGTCGGAAAGAAAAGGGGCGTCTCAACGGTAGCAAGTCACGTATTAAAGCTGAATTTGAAAGCATCGGCGCACTAGTTTGGGTTACAAAAGGACGTGAAATTGAGAATTATATACATCCAAAGTCTTTAAATTCGCTTTTTTCAACGACTTCCGTTTCAATTGGAAAGTTAGATAGCGTCATGGATTGGATACTGGCGGATAGCAAGCGAAAAAAATTGACGCCTGATAAGATTACATTGGCCTCTAAGATAATTGATAGAACTCTGGATGATTCGTTTATGGATGTGTTAGATCTCAATGAGCAGATCTCCGCGCTCATCGATCAAATCAAAACGTGGAATAATATGTGAACGTCGCGATAAGTGGATGGAAATAATTAAATTCTAATAATCGCCGCCGTCTCCTTTAGTTTGTCAAAATAGCGTCTCGATGAGTGGCCGTTAAGAGGGCGTAAGTAATTTAATTCGGGTAATTACGTCCGCCCCCTTTGGGGAGGGATGACCACGGTGGCGCTAGGCCCTCAGTTGGCTGGACTCAGACCTGCCCGGAAGGCGATAGCTTCTCAAATAAAATCCAGCATCGCTTTAGGCTCAAGGCCGAGCGTGTCTGCTAACAGGCAAATATTTTGCAGAGCGACGTTTCGCACTCCCCGCTCAATGCCGCTGACGTAGGAACGGGCTAGGCCGCTTTCCAGTGCCAACTTTTCTTGTGACCAGCCGCGTGACTTGCGCAGCTCGACCAAGTGCTGCCCGAACAGCTTGAGTGGGTCGTAATCCATAGCTATAAGCACTTGATTTCAAAAGAAGCAAGCTATGGATTTGTCTTGCATGAGGCCACGCACTATAGTGACACGCACTATAAGTTACATTTGTGATGTGGAACGCACTGGGCGAGATCCATTGGGCTAGGGAGCAAGTGATGGCAATCGGAACGCAATCGTCAACAGCAACCCATGAAGGCTCCGCTATCGCCGACGAAATCTTCGGCGGCGACCAGGTCGCCACCACCGGCCTCAATGAACTGCTTGACCACCTGCTGGGCGGCGGCACACGCATCCTGGCCGATGCGGGCTTGTCTCGTTTCTGCCCACGACGTCTGTCGGCGATCCAAAGCGGCGCCGAGGCGCAGGCCGTAGAGTGTCTGCATGGCTTGCAGGGCATGGCTCACGTGCTGGGCGTGGCGCTGGGGCATCCGCAGGCGGAGCTGCCCGCGACCGTTCTGACGGACGTCGTCTGGCATTTCCATGGGCAACTGCACGCCATCGAGCGCTGGCGGGAACTGGCGACGAATGCCGCCGGCCTGCTCGCCAACCGCCGCGTGGCCGGCGACATGGCCAGCCGCTACGCGACTTGGGCGCAATCCATTGGCGAATGGCCCGAGGTTGGCCATTGATGTCGTAAGCAACGAAGCGGGCCAGAGCCCCTTACTCGTACAGCATGCGGCTGTACAGAACTGGAGATGTCGTAGAACTGAAACCAGGTTGAGTGCGAGGGAAGCTAGTTGGCCACTCCCGTGCGGAAGCTCGAAATAATCCGCGCCGCATCTTGACTTGGGGGCAGGCCAAATGCCCGCGCGTATTCGCGGCTGAACTGCGTCGGACTCTCATACCCGACATCGAGCGCCGTGGTGGTGACGCTCTTGCCGTGGGCAGTAAGGAGCTGCCGCGCTTGCAGCAGACGCAGCTGCTTCTGGTACTGCAGCGGGCTCATGGCGGTTGCCGACTTGAAATGTCGATGGAACGCAGACTCGCTCATGGCCACCTGCTCGGCGAGTTCGCCGATCCTCAATGGCCGATGGAACTCGCAGCGGATATGCTTGATCGCACGGTTGATACGCGCCAGCGCCGAGTCCGGCATGGCGAGTTGCCGCAACATGTGGCCCTGCGGACCCTGCAGCACTCGGTAGAGAATCTCACGCTCATACGCGGGCGCCAACGCTGGAACATCATCCGGCTGTTCCATCAGTCGCATCATGCGCACCCAGGCATCCATGAGCTCGGGAGTCACCGCCGCAACGTTGAAGGCTTCTGCTTGGCGGGTGTGGTCGACGTGCTCATTGGCGGAAAGGGGCACGTCGACCAACAGCGCGGCGATAGTCGCCTGGTCCAATGTCAGGCTGATCGCCAGGTACGGCTCGCCCGTGACGGCACCGCGTACCGACCCGACAGCCGGCAGGTCCACGGACATGACGAAGTAAGTGGCAGGGTCGTAGTGGAGTGTCTTCGCACCCACGGTCATGGACTTTCCCCCTTGGAGGATCATGTTGACCATCGGCTCGTAGACGGCGGCCAGCGCGTGCTCCGGGATTTTGCCTTGCACCATCGCCACCCGCGGTATGCCGGTGTCTGTACGGCGGTTTTCGGCTTTTGATGCCAGGCGACGTAGTTCATTCAGTGCGCTTTCCATGCCGTCATAAAACACGCGCAACGGAGCTATGACAAGCGGAAAAGCAGGAATAGGCAGCAATGGGGGAGGATCGGGAAGGCGCTTCGTAGCCTGTGTCCCTAGCCTGTGCAGCATCGAAACCGCACAGGAGCAGCATCATGAAGAACGTCCTCATCACCGGTGGCAGCCGTGGCATCGGCGCCAGCGCCGCTCTCCAGTGTGCCCAGCGTGGCATGGGCGTCATCCTCACTTACAACGCACAGCCTGGCGCCGCCCAGACCGTTGTTGAGCGCATTGAGGCTGTCGGCGGCACTGCGGTGGCCTTGCAACTGGACGTCAGCAAAAGCAGCGGCTTCGCCGGTTTCGCAGGACAGGTGCGCGAAGCCTTGCAGGCCAACTGGAATCGCAGCACGCTCGATGGCTTGGTCAACAATGCCGGCTATGGACTGTTCAATCCGATCGAGACGGTGACGGAGGATCAGTTCGACGGCCTGTTCAACGTGCATCTTAAGGGGCCGTTCTTCCTGACGCAGGCATTGCTACCGCTACTGGCTGACGGTGCGGGTATCGTCAATCTCACCAGCGCCACGACGCGTGTGGCCACCGCCGGGGTGGCGCCGTATGCGGCGTTCAAGGGCGGCCTTGAAGTGCTGACGCGCTACATGGCCAAGGAATTCGGGCCGCGTCGTATCCGGGTCAATGCCGTGTCGCCGGGTCCCATCCGCACCGAGCTGGGTGGCGGGCTCAATGACGAATTTGAGGCTCTGCTGTCCTCGCAGACCGCATTGGGCCGGGTGGGCGAACCGGACGATGTGGGTCGGGTCATCGCCGGGCTGCTTTCGGACGACCAAGCCTGGGTCAACGCACAGTCCATCGAAGTGGCTGGCGGCTACATCATCTGATCACGCACTACCGGAGCAAGACCATGTTGGATCACATCTTCCTGTCCGTTTGCGACACCACGCGTTCGGCCGCTTTCTACACCGCTGCGTATGTCGCCGCGTTGGCGGCTGGGGCGACCGAGATCCATCCCCCCTGGACCGCAGCTTCACTACGATCCGCGTTACTACGCGGCACAGGTCAGGGATCCCGACGGCTACAGCCTGGAGTTCGTCTACAAAAGCTGGCAGCACGGGAGCTGATGGCATGACCGGATACGACCCCCTGCGCGCTGCGGCTGATGCACTCATTGCGGCGACCAATGCCTTCGACGTCGAGGTGGCCCTGGCACTGTTCACACCTGAGGCTGTGATCGATGACCCGTCGACCGGCCAGCGCTTCGAAGCCCACGCAGGAATCCGCAATTATCTGGAGCGGTATTTCGTTGGCTATCGCACGGTGACCCGTTTCCTGTCGATCAAGCGTCTCGGCGTAGACCGGGCGCGTGTCCGGGTCGATTTCACTGGCGACTTCGGGCACGAGATCGGTCTGCTCGCGATATCCGTGGATGCCGACGGACTGATTGTCCGCATCAATGCCGATCTCGAATGAAACCTGCCGCCAAATAGAAACTAGAAACCGGGGTGGAGGAAGTTAAGTCGGGCTCCGAACGGGCTCTGACCCGCGTTGATTGAGCGAGCCCGGCTGCTATTGCAGCGCAACTTGTAGTGAAAATTAGATCGTGATAAATCCTATCGGTAGAACTTGCAGCGGTGAGCGGCTTTTGCTTGGCGTCCCGTTCGATGAGCGAAATCCAGACCGTGGGTAAGCGAGGCTGCGATGGGTGTACTGGGGTGGATGCATGACCAGCTGATCCAGTTCTTCGGCCTGGGGCCGTTGCTGGAAATGCTTGCCAGGGGCGACTACCGCGCGCTGCTTACTGTGGACGGTTTCGGCAACCTGCTCAGTCCGCTGATTCCGCCGCTGCTGGTGTTCGAGTTGCTGCGCAGCGTCGCGATCAAAACGTTCAAGCGCGAGGACTACCAGGTCCCGTTGCTGCTGATGGTGCTCAACCGCTTTATCAGCAATTTCATCACCATCGCCATGGTCGGTCTGTGCATCGGGCTGTTCCAGCGCTTCGCGCTGTTTCAGGCTGGACTGACCTGGTATGGACTGCTTTACGGCTATGTCGCCTGGGAGCTGTCGCACTTCGTCTATCATTTCCTTGCGCACAAGGTTCGGCTGCTGTGGTGCCTGCATTCGACACATCACGCGCCAGTGGCGATGAACCTGTCGGTGAACTACGCGCATATCTTCCTGGAAGGCGTCTACGCCGACTTCGTGCGCACCAGCATCTGCATGGTGCTGGGTGTGAGCCCGCCGCTGCTGATCCTGATCATGATCATCGACGGCTTCTGGGGCCAGTTCATCCACCTTGGCGAGAACGTGCTCAAGGACGGCCGGCTGGGCGCGCTGAACCGGTTCATCCTCACCCCCTCGCACCACCGCGTGCACCATGCGCGCAACGTGCTCTACATGGATACCAACTTCTGCAATCTGCTCAGCATCTGGGACCGCGTGTTCGGCACCTACCTGGAGCAGCGCGACGACATCCGGATCGAATACGGGATCACCCGGCCGGTGAAGCCCTACAGCGTGCTCGACGCCTACCTGGGCGAGTTTTATCTGCTGGGCAAGGATGTATGGAAGGCGCCCGGCCTGCGCAACAAGCTGCTCTATCTGGTGATGCCGCCAGGCTGGAGCCACGACGGCAACCACAAGACCGCAAAAGCCGCCAAGCAGGCCTTGCTCGGAGCGACGGCGTCCATGGCGCAGCCGGCCGATCCGGTGGTCATCGACGAGTTGCCCCCAGGCGCTTCGCCGGCGGCCTGATCGGCCTGCGTACCGACCCGACGATCGATCCGTGGCTACCAGACTTCCAACTCGTAGATGCGGGTGGCCGGATCATCGGTCTGGGTCGGTTCGCTCACATCCAGTTCCACATAGCGCACCTGCTGGGTCGCGATGCGATGCTGGGTCACGCTGGCCGTGTTGTGGTACTCGGCGACCACCGTTTTCCAGGTCTTCCCATCAGGGGACACGCGCAGCTTGAACGCGCGCGTGTTCATCGATACCGGTTCGCCGCCGGCACCGGCGTGCTTGATCGTGAAACCGCTCACCGCGGTCGGCCGCTGCAGGTCCACCCGCAGCCAGCCAGGCCGTTGCAAGGTGCAGAACTTGTCCTGGGTCTTGCTGGCAATCTTGCCGTTCACTGCCTTGCTCGCTTCTTCGCCCGGCTTGCAGATCGGAGCGCCGACGACTGGTTTGCCCAAGGCGAGATTCGTCCGCCCCCGCGCGGCGTCATCGGTCGTCTGGGCAGCGAGTGTGCCGGCGGCAAGTACGAGCAGCCCGGCAAGCACAAGATGGGAGAACGGCTTCATCGAAAGACTCCTGCGAAACAAGGGGACGAGGGATCGGTTCCGGAGCAAGCAACAAAGGGGGTACTAGGGCCAGCTCACTCCGTCCCAGTTTCGTCGATCACGACGACTGGTGCTACCGTTCCGCCATGGCCAAATCCGCAGCGGTGATCAAGTTCAAGGCGAAGCTGTCGCGCCCCGCGACGCCCAAGGGTGCGGCGTGGACGTTCCTGGTGCTGCCCGCGGTCGCAAGCGCGAAGCTGCCGACGCGGAGCATGGTCACCGTCGAGGGCAGCTTTGAAGACCAGCTCTTCCAGGCCACGCTGGAACCGGATGGCCAGGGCAGTCACTGGCTCAAGATCGACAAGGCCTTGCGCGAAGCCGCCGGTGTCGCCGCGGGCGACAGCGTCGCGCTGGAGATCGCGCCGGTCGAGAAAGAGCCCGAACCCAAGGTGCCCGCCGATCTGCGCGAGGCACTGGCGTCCAACGCGGACGCCAAGGCGACATGGGCCGACATCACGCCGGTGGCGCGACGCGACTGGATCTACTGGATCATCTCCGGCAAGAAGGCCGAGACGCGCGGCAAGCGCATTGCCACCACTTGCGACAAGCTCGCGTGCGGCAAGCGCAATGCCTGCTGTTTCGATCGCTCCGGGATGTACAGCAAGGGCAGCATGGGCGCACCCGAAGCGGCGGAGTAGGGCACTGCGCTCGCCGGGCAACTTGACCATCCGACTGAAAGTCGCTTGTCGACCCAATGCTGTCAGTCGCGAACGGCGGGTTTACGCCAACGAAACCGCGATACGAGCACTGCTAACGCCTAATTGCGGTCACCTACGACCGCATGGCAGCTTTTCTTAAATAGTTTGCCAAATGGAAAACCATCATGGTATGGTTTGCCATATGGAAAACTATTCTCCAGTGCTCAACGACGTTTTCCACGCATTGGCCGACCCTACTAGGCGATCGGTGATTGCAAGGCTCGGCAGCGGCTCTGCATCGATCAAGGAGCTTGCAGAGCCATTCGGTTTGGGGTTGCCTTCATTTCTGAAGCACATCAAGGTTCTCGAAAGCAGCGGCCTCATTGCATCAGAGAAAGTAGGGCGAGTGCGAACCTGCAAACTAAGACGCGGGAATTTAACCGCTGCCGAAAAGTGGTTCGGTGAGCAACGCGCGGCTTGGGAAAGCCGATACGAAAATCTCGATAATCTATTAACCACCCTGAAAGGCGAAAAAGGTGAAAGCTGACGTTAAATTGGACTTCCTTGTTGACAAGGATAAAAACACCATCACGATCAAAAGAGAGTTTGCTGCCAAACGACAACTGGTTTGGGACTGCTACACGAAAAGCGAACTTCTCGATAAGTGGTTTGCGCCTAAGCCATTAACCACGAAAACCAAGTTTATGGATTTCAGTGAAGGTGGGCATTGGCACTACGCAATGGTTGAGCCCAATGGACAGGAATACTGGGGCCGCATGGACTATCAAACCATTCAACCCATCGATAATTACACCGCGCTTGACGGCTTTTGCGATGACACCGGCGCACTGAACCCTGAGCTTCCCCGGTCTAAATGGGATGTCACCTTCTCGGATGTTGCGACGCACACCCTTGTCGAGACGGTCGTTTTCTATACGTCGGCTGAAGCACTCCAACAAGTCATTCAGATGGGACTGAAGGAGGGTCTGACCTCGACTTTGGAACGTCTGGACGAGCTTCTTTTGACCCTCAACTAAGAATTGAAGGAACCCCATTCGATGCCCAAGCCAAAACACAATTCCAAGGTTGATGCCTATGCCGATAAGGTCGAAGACTTTGCGAAACCCATCCTCGCTCACCTGCGTGCCCTCATCCACGCAACGTGCCCAGAGGTAGTCGAGGAGGTCAAATGGGGGATTCCGCATTTCGACTACAAAGGCGACATGATGTGTATTTTTGCCGCTTACA
>DASZCB010000265.1:0-2772 GCA_035943575.1 Rhodanobacter sp.
ATCATCACCGCCGGCACGCACAAGGCCTCGAGCATCAAAGTGGCCGAGGCCGCCAAGGTTATCGAGAACACCCAGCGCGACGTCAACATCGCACTGGTCAACGAACTGGCGATGATCTTCAACGCGATGGGCATCGATACCCATGACGTGCTGGCCGCCGCCGGCACCAAGTGGAACTTCCTTCCGTTCAAGCCGGGCCTGGTCGGTGGCCACTGCATCGGGGTCGATCCGTACTACCTCACGCACAAGGCTACCGTGCTGGGCTATCACCCGGAACTGATCCTCGCCGCTCGCCGCATCAACAGCCGCATGGGCCTGTATGTCGCCCATCAGGTGATCCGGCTGATGGCGAACATGCGCATCCACGTGGTCGGCTCGCGCATCCTCGTACTGGGTCTGACCTTCAAGGAAAACTGCCCGGACCTGCGCAACACCCGCGTGGTCGAAATCGTGCGCGAACTGCAGGCCGCGCATGCCGAGGTGGACGTCCACGACCCGTGGGCGGATGCAGACGAGGCGAAGCACAAGCTCGGTATCGCGCCCATTTCGCAGGTCGAGGAAGGCGTCTACGACGCCGTGGTGCTCGCCGTGGCACACCAGCATTTTGCCGAACTGGGCAGCGCGGCGATCCGCCGGTTCGGCCGCGAATCTTGCGCCATCTACGACATCAAGAACATGCTGCAACGGGATGTCGCCGACAGCCGTCTGTGAATCGCGTCAGACACCCGGTGCCAGATGAATCGCGCCGTCCTGCACCTGCACTGCGACCTCGCGCAGATGTTCGCCGCGGCACGGCCCGGCGATACATAAACCATCGCGCTGGTTGAAGGTGGCGCCGTGCACGGCGCAGATCAACGTGTCGTTTTTCAACAAAAATTTGCCGGGAGCGTAGTCAAGCCGGCGACCGGTATGCGGGCAAATGTTGAGATAGCCGCAGACCTGCTCGCCATGCCGCAGCAGGATCAGGCTCTCCGTGCCATCGACCAACATGGCATCGACGGCGGTGGCGCCGCCATCGGGAATCTCGTCCAGCCGGCACAGAGGCTGGACGGGAGTGACTGTATCCATCGGCACTTGCCTCGTGGGCCGACTGGCCCCATCGTTATGACGTAAGTCGTTGATTTTAACACACGGATTTTTAACACATGCACTTTTCCATGCCCCCCATGCGTCGTCCCCATCACCCGCTGGTTCGTGCCTTGTCACTGTTGTTGGGCGTAGCCTTGATCGGTGTGCTGCTGGTGTTCGGGCTGGTGGTGGCCGGTGTGCTGCTGGTTGGCGGCAGCGTGTTGCTCGCCGTGCGCCAGTGGAAGCATGGCCGCGCTCCAGTAGCCTCTGTCGCACCGAATGCCGCGCATCAGCCGGCCGTACTGGAAGGCGAGTTCGTGGTGATCCGGCAGGGTCGCCCGGTCGCACACTGAGCGGGAAGCATCGCGACTAAAGTCGCTCCCGCGATGAAGGAATCGCTCGGCGACAAGCACGCCGGGCTCGCGGATAATGCGTCATCCCCACACGATCCGCCCCCATGTCCGATATCTCTGCCAGTGCCGTGGCTGAAACGCCGCGCCACCTGACCGATCACCGCGTGCTGATTCCTTTGGCCCTGGTCGCGCTGTACGTGATCTGGGGCTCGACCTATCTGGGCATCCGCTACGCGCTGGAAAGCTACCCTCCGTTCCTGCTGGCCGGCGTCCGTTTTCTGTGTGCCGGCGTGGTGCTTTATGGCTTTCTGCGTCTGCGTGGAATGGCGTCACCGACGCCACTGCAATGGCGCAACGCCGCGTTCACCGGCCTGCTGCTGCTCGGCTTCGGCAACGGTCTGGTCTGCTTCGCCGAGGAACGGGTGAGCTCGGGTATCGCCGCCGTGGCGGTGGCCAGCATGCCGCTGTTCGCAGCGCTGTTTTCCGGCATGTACGGCGAGTGGCCGAACCGGCGCGAGAGCATCGGCCTGGCGATCGGCTTTGCCGGTGTGATCGTGCTGAACCTCGGCAGCAGCCTCTCCGGCTCGCGCCTCGGCGCGCTGGCGCTGATCGTGGCGGCGATGTGCTGGGCGTTCGGTTCGGCCTGGAGCCGACGCAGAGAGATGCCACCGGGCCCGATGAACACCGCCGCGCAGATGCTCTGCGCCAGCGTCGCTCTGCTGCTGGTCGGCTTCGCCAGCGGTGAACACCTGCCCTCGCATCCGACCACGCGCGCCACGCTGGCGCTGGTCTATCTGGCCGTGTTCGGTTCGATCATCGCGTTCAGCGCGTTTCTGTATGTGCTCAAGCACGCACGCCCCGCGCTGGCCACCAGTTACGCCTACGTCAATCCGCCGGTGGCCGTGCTGTTCGGCGTGTTACTGGTGGGCGAGCATGTCGGCACCTTCGATCTCGCCGGCATGGCAATCATCCTGTTCGGTGTAGCGGTGATCACGCTGGGTAAACAGAAGCGGTAAGACCAGCTTCTCAACTTTTGTCGACTTGCCTGCGCGATCGGCTGGGCGCGACGATGTCGCGATCACCGACGGAGAGCCGCATGAATGCATCGCGAGACGGATGGATGGCACGCGCAGCCTTGCGCAGCGCTGCCTGGGCAGAGCGCTGGTTCCCTGATGCGTGGGTGTTCGCTGCACTCGGTGTCGTGGTGGTGGCGCTGGCGGCATTCGCTTTCGGCGCCACGCCCACCGCAGCCATGAGCGCGTTCGGCGACGGCTTCTGGAGCCTGATCCCGTTCACCATGCAGATGGCGTTTGTGGTGATCGGCGGCTACGTGCTGGCCACCGCGCCCGTG
>DASZCB010000266.1:0-2883 GCA_035943575.1 Rhodanobacter sp.
CCCGCCAACTCATCGAGAAGTACTTGCAGGGCTGGAACGAAACCGACTCGTTGCGCCGCCGCGCGCTGATCGAGGACGTCTACACCGAACACGCCGCCTATACCGATCCGATGGTCGAAGCTCGCGGCTGGGAGACGATCGACGCCACCATCGCCGCGGTACAGAACATGTTCCCCGGCCACGTCTTCCGCCTCGCCGGCGAGATCGACGCACACCACGACATCGCCCGTTTCCACTGGCACCTGGCCGAACCTGGCGCGGACGAGCCACTGGTGATCGGCTTCGATGTCGCGGTGCTGGACGAAGGTCGCATCCGCCAGGTGCACGGCTTTCTCGACAAGGTGCCGGTCATCGCCTGAGTCCCATGGCGGCGGCCTGCAGCCGCCGCCCTTCCCACCATCCCAAGAGGACTTCCATCATGAGTTACTTTGAAACCAGCGACCGCACCCGCCTGTTCTACCGCGACTGGGGTAACGGCCAGCCCATCGTGTTCGTCAGTTCGTGGGCACTGGACTCGCGCGCCTGGGCGCAGCACATGTTGCACTTCAACGCCATGGATTGTCGCTGCATCGCGATGGATCGCCGCGGCCATGGCCGCTCCGACGATCCCGGCCACGACTACCATTACGATCGCCTCGCCGATGACCTGGCCGAGCTGCTCGATCATCTGAACCTGCACGAGGTCACCCTTGTCGCCCACTCGATGGCCACTGGCGAATGCACGCGCTACCTCTCCCGCCACGGCAGCGACCGCGTCGCCCGCGTGGTGTATCTGGCTCCGGTGGCACCGAGTTATCTCGACGGCAGCCGCGATGCGTGGAGCATAGACAGCGCCACGGCCGAATTCGTGATGGCCGATATGCGCCGCGACTTGCCGAAGTGGCTGGCCGACAACGCAGACGGCTTCTTCCTGCCTGCCGAGACCGGTACCTCGCCGGGAACCATCCGTCATACCATCGACATCGTGCTTGATGCCTCGCTGCACGCCCTGATCGAATGCTTCCGCGCCAGGTTTGTGGATCAACGCGACGAACTGCGCGCCATCGACGTGCCTCTGCTCATCGTGCATGGCGACCGCGATGTCAGCGAGCCGGTGCAGCAGGGCCGCGCCATCGCAACGCTGGTGCCGCACAGTCGCTATCTCGAATATGCCGGCGCGCCGCACGGCCTGTACCACACCCACTTCGAGCGGCTAATGGCCGACATTCTCACCTTCGTGCGGGAGACACCTGTTGCCGGGCGCGTGGAAACTCCACGCAGCCAGACCGTCGCATGATTTCGACAACATTCGCACACCACGGCACGGGCGCGCACTGGCATCATCACGCCATGAACGCCCTGCCTACCGACACCTCGCGCTCCGTCGGCGACCTGCTGCGCGAATGGCGCCGCCATCGCCGCCTGAGCCAACTCGACCTCGCTACCGACGCTGAGATATCCACACGGCACTTGAGCTTCGTCGAGTCGGGCCGCGCGCAACCGAGCCACGACATGATCCTGCACCTGGCCGAACACCTCGACCTCCCATTACGCGAACGCAACGCTTTGCTGGCCGCCGCCGGCTTTGCCCCGGCCTTCAAGGAACGGCCGCTGGACGATCCCGCACTCGCTACCGCTCGTCACACCATCGACCTGCTGCTGAAAGGCCTGGAACCGTATCCCGCGCTCGCCGTCGACCGCTACTGGCAACTCGTCGCCAGCAACCAGGCCACGCTGCGCCTGCTGGCCGGTGTAGCACCCGAACTGCTGCAGCCGCCGATCAACGTACTGCGCCTGAGCCTGCACCCTGCCGGCCTCGCCCCGCGCATCCGCAACCTCGCGCAATGGCGTGCGCATCTGCTGCACCGCCTGCGCCAGCAGATCGACGCCAGCCACGATCCGCAGCTGATCGCCCTGTTGCGCGAATTGCAGGCCCTGCCCGCTCCCGCACTCGATATCACCGCCGAAACCACTACGCAGTCTTCTATCGCCGTACCGATGCAGCTGGAAGTCGACGGCGTCGTGCTTTCCATGCTCAGCACCACCACCGTGTTCGGCAGCCCGGTCGACATCACCCTCGCCGAACTGGCACTGGAAGCCTTCGTGCCGGCGGATGCGGAAACGGCGGAACGGTTGCGCGAGATGGCCCTGTCGTGTCCGTGAAACTTCGCACCACACGCACGGTCACTCCATTGACAAGCCGCAACAATACCGACGACTGACACGCCATACCGGCACAGGACGGGGGACGCATGCACGCGATCACGAAGTTTCTGGCCCGCAACAAGGGCTTCATCACCTTCATGCTGTGCATGATCATGTTCCGCAGCGCGGTGGCCGACTGGAACGTGGTGCCGAGCGGTTCGATGCAGCCCACCATCAAGATCGGCGACCGCATCTTCGTCGACAAAGCGGCCTATGACATCCGCCTGCCGCTCACCCACATCTCACTGCTACACCTGGCCGACCCGCAGCGCGGCGACATCGTGGTGCTGGATTCGCACACGGCCAACGAACGGCTGGTGAAACGCGTGATCGGCCTGCCCGGCGATCTAGTGGCCATGCACGGCAATGTGCTAACCATCAATGGCCGCGCAGCCAGTTACGCCTCGGGAAGTTACAGCGGCATCCATGACGATCTGCAGAACCCGGCGCACTACGAAATTGAGCGCTATGGCGACATGCACCACGCGATACGGCTGTCCGTGAACTGGCCCAGCCCGACCAGCAACTTCGGTCCAGTGAAGGTACCCGACGGCAAGTACCTGCTGCTCGGCGACGATCGCGACAACAGCATGGACTCACGCTATTTCGGTTTCTTCCCGCGCAACGAAATCGTCGGGCGCTCACGCTACGTGGTCGCCTCGCTCGACCCGGATCACCACTACCGGCCACGCACACAGC
>DASZCB010000267.1:0-1741 GCA_035943575.1 Rhodanobacter sp.
CGAACCACGGGTTCGGCACGTAGCAGTCGCCCTTGACCGGGTCGACCTCGAAGTGGGTCAGCTGCAATCCGAGCAGGCCGAGCGCGCCGCCGATCAGCGCACCACCGAACAGGCCTTCAACCAGTTCGATTTTATGCAAACCGCTGAACGCCAGCAGGCAGCCGACGAGCGCAAACACCACGATGCGGAAGATCATCCGTTTGCGCTGGATCGGCTGGCGACCGAACTGGCGGCTCATCCGCCGCCATACCATCCAGGCCAGCAGCGGCAGCATGATCAGGTACTGGGTCAGATGGGCAGGCATCGGCATCGCCACGTGATGAACTGCGTGCAGCTTAGTCGAGCAACGGACGATTGACGACTGACGTTTGTCACCCTTGGTTCGCGTGAAGCGGAGCGGGCTCAGCCGCCGCCCATCTGCTCCGCCAGCGAACGCGTCCGCTCCGTCGTCGCGTTGCCGGTATGCAGCGTCGACTTGCGCTCGATCAGCATCAGGCAGCATTCCTGCTCGGCCACCGGGTTGTGCCTGACGCCTTTGGGCACCACGAACATGTCGCCTTCGGCGAGTTCGACCGCGCCCGCTTCCATCTCGATGCGCAGCCGGCCATCGAGAATCAGGAACAGTTCGTCCTCGTCGTCATGGCTATGCCAACCGAATGTGCCCAACGCCTTGGCAACCTTGATATAGGAATCATCGACCTCGCCCACTACGCGCGGCGACCAGTATTCGGTCAGCGCGGCAGCGGCCTTTTTCGGTGAGGTGACCTGCGCCATGTCGACTTCGGCCTACTTCGCTTTGCCCTGGTTCGCCACCGCGGCCATCTTCGCCGCGATCGCGGCCGCGTCACCGAGGTAGTAGTGACGCAGCGGCTTGAGCTTGTCGTCGAACTCGTACACCAGCGGCACGCCGTTGGGGATGTTCAGCTCGACGATCGCTTCGTCAGAAATGTCGTCCAGATATTTCACCAGTGCGCGCAGCGAGTTGCCGTGCGCAGACACCAGCACGCGCTGACCGGCCTTGATCGCCGGCGCCAGCACGTCGTGCCAGTACGGCAGCACCCGGGCCACGGTGTCCTTCAGGCACTCGGTGTCGGGAATATCCTTCGGATCGAGCATGGCGTAGCGCGGATCATGCACCGACTCGTTGGCACTGCGCTCCAGCGGCGGCGGCGGAATGTCGTAGCTGCGGCGCCAGATCTTGACCTGGTCCTCGCCGTACTTCGCCGCCGTCTCCGCCTTGTTGAGGCCGGTCAACGCGCCGTAGTGGCGCTCGTTGAGGCGCCAGTCGGTGAGCACCGGCAGCCACATCAGGTCCATCGCGTCCTGCACACCCCACAGCGTGCGCACGCAGCGCTTGAGCACCGAGGTGTGCGCCACGTCGAACGCGTAACCCTCCGCCTTCAGCAAGCGGCCGGCTTCCTGCGCCTCGGCCATGCCCTGCGCGGTGAGGTCGACGTCGGCCCAGCCGCTGAAGCGATTGTCGAGATTCCACTGCGATTGGCCGTGGCGGATCAGTACGAGCTTGTGCATGGGTGCGCTCAACAGGATGAGGTGAATCGGGAATGGTGCAGCGCCGCCATGGCATCGTCAAATGCGGCCCCTGCCACAGGTCATGCTAAACCCGCCACGCGGGCGGAGCATCCTAAGGCCCACTACCCACCCAACCACCCAAATCAAATACGGAGATTGCCATGCGTCGTTCCCCGACGGTTCTCATCCTTGCTGCACTCGCACTGGGCCT
>DASZCB010000268.1:0-4109 GCA_035943575.1 Rhodanobacter sp.
GCGGTACGGATAGCGGCACCCACTGACCATTCGCGCCAGCCGCCTGCACATCGAGCGTGTAGTCGCCGGCAGCCAGCCCGGCGAATTCGCGCTCGCCGTGATTGCCGGTATCCACCCAGTCCATATCGAAACCGTGCAGCCTGAAGCGGTAGTGATTCGCGCTCGGGTCAACGTAGGAAAACAGCCGCGCCGCGACGTTGAAGCCACGGTCCTTCCAGCCCAGGCGGATCATGTCTTGCCGTGACGAAAGTGCCTGCAGCTTACCGTCACGGCGCACGCTGACCTGGGTGATCGCCAACGGCGATACCGTGGTTACGTCATTAATCAGGCTCGGGTCGAAACCCACCACACCACCGAGCGTCGGCGCATATAGGTTGCCATCCGGCATCAACGCATAGCCGCGGGAAAACTCGCCATTGGCAAGGCCGTTCTGCAACCCGAACGAACGGAACTGGCCACGCTCCGGGTCGAAACGCCACAGCCCGTCGAGTCCGAGCAGCCATACCCGTTGCTGCGCATCCACCCGCACGTCGACCGTGTTGACAGAAGGCCAGCCATGCGCCGCGTCGACCATGCGATCGAGCACCAGGCCGTCGCCCGCATAGTGGTAATGCTCCAACCCGTCGGGACGCGCCATCCACAAGCCGTCGGGCGTGAAATCAAGAGCCTTCACGGCGCGATCGCTGTTCACCCCCGGAACCGCGACAAAGCGATCCTGCCGGATGTCCAGCCGCAGCATGCCGCCATCACCGGCGTACCAGAACATACCGTTGTGCAGGGTGAGCTGACTGCCCCACAGCGTCTTCTGATTGCGCTGTTCCATCGCCACCGGGGTCACCGCGAGCGTTTCCGGATCGATCCGGAACAGGCCCTCGTGGAAGGTCCGCACGTACATCCTGCCATCTGGGCCAGGCTCCACTTCCAACGGATTCTTCAACCACTGGCTGTGCGGATCGATCCGCTGCGGCGGCTTGCCCATGGTGTAGCGATAGACCGCGCCGCGCCTGACAATCCACAACCGCTCGTGCGCGTCCTGGGTCATCCCGAGCACGTCGCCGCCGATGCCGGACAACATATGCTCGACCTTGCCAGTATGTGGGTCGAGCTTGTCGATCCGCCCGTTGCGCTCGCCGACCCAGACGCGGCCATCGTGACCACGCGCGATCGCGGTAACAATCGAATCACGCAGGCTGGCCGGGTCATCCGGGATGTGCGTGAATCGGCTAGTGTCGCTCCAGGCTGGTGCCAGATAGCCCACGCCGCCATCCAGCATGGTCACCCACAGGCCACCTTCGTGATCGACCAGCATCGACCAAATCCAGGTGCCCGGCAGATTACCGTGCAACACCGGCTGATTGGTCACGGCAAGGATCGGCACGCCGGGCCGGGGTTGCATGAACAGTCCGTGCTGCGTGCCGACCCACAAGCGGTCGGCAGCGTCACGAACGCTGCTGAAGGTGTTGCCCTGCGGCATTCCGTCAGCGACCAGCGGACGCGCCACATCTTCCTTGCCCGCCAGCAGCAGGCTGGTGTTGGTGGCGATGCGTATCTCGTCGCCGCTGTCGTCGATGTGCCAGGCGTCGATCGGCACGGACGTGCCCGCCTGCGACACGCGATGCATGCGACCTTCGGGATCGCGGCGAAACAGACCTTGGTCGTCGCTGCCGATCCACAATTGTCCGTGGTCGTCGGCATGGACCATCGACACCTGACCGAACGCCGCCGGGTCAGGGCCAAGCAACTCGTTGGCGACATGCTCGAAACCGTGACCACCGGGGCGCAGGCGATCCAGTCCGCGCGTCGTACCGACCCACAGGCTGCCGTCGGTACTCTGCGCGATCGCCCAGACCTTGTCGCTGATCAGGCTGGTCGGATCACGCGGATCATGGCTGAAATGCGTGAACTTGCCGCTGGCCGCGTCGTAGCGATTCAGCCCGGCCTCCAGTCCCGAGGCCCACAGACGGCCGTCACGATCGAACAACAGCGAGGCGATTTCGTTGTTGTACAACGAATCGGGATCGTTCACGGCGTGCCGAAACACCTTGAAACCGACGCCGTCGTAACGGGCGATGCCGCCCTTGGTGCCGAACCACATCGCGCCGTCGCGATCCTGCACGACCGCATAGACGACGCTGCTGGGCAAGCCTTCGGCCGTGTCGTAACGGCGAAACTGAGGCGTCGGCAACAGGCTGGCAGGCGCTGTCGTGGCAACTGGCGTCGGCACGGGGGCGCCAGCTGCCGGCGCAGCCAGAGCCAGAGCCATACTCAGCCATGCTGCTGAAAACATCAGGTTGCACTCCCCCTGGACTCTCCGTTTCCGCCACCGGCCGTGTCGTGCACGGAGCGGTAGTGCGACAACGGGGTACGGCCGGCTCCGGCCCCGTAATCGGCGATGATGCCAAAACGCCGCTGCCGGCGCGAGCGCAGTAGCAAACGCCGACCTGCTCAGGCGGGATCGCCGGCTCCCGCGGCGACGGTCACGACCCGCGCCAGCGCGCTGGCCAGTTGCTCGCCGCTGAGCGGCTTGCGCAAGAAACCATCCATGCCTGCCGCGCGAGCGTGCGTCTCGTCCTCATTGCCCGTGCGCGCGGTCACCGCCACGATCGGCAGATGCTGCCCGGCGTGTTCGCGCTGACGGATCAGTCGGGCGATCTGGAGCCCATCGACACCGGGCAGATCCAGATCCAGCAGCACCGCATCGAAACTCGCTTGCGCCAGCTCAGCCAGCGCGGTGAGTCCGTTGACGACGTGCACCACGGCATGGCCCTGCTGCTCCAGCAAGCCACGGATGACGGCGGCCACGATGGTATCGTCCTCCACCAGCAGTAGCCGGTAGGTCCGATCGGCCGCCGCTTCCGCCGAGGCCGGCGGCGGAGCACCCGCTGACATTTCGGTCAGAGGCAGCCTCACATGGAACGTGCTGCCATGCCCGAGACGCGATTCCAGCTCGATGCTGCCGCCCATCATGTCGACCAGCTCGCGGCAGATCGCCAGACCCAGTCCGCTGCCGGCGCGGCGCTGCGGACCGTCTTCCTGCTCGAAGCGCTGGAACAGCCGCATCTGGCTGGCCTCGGGGATGCCCGGGCCGGTATCGCTGACGCTGAACTGCAAGCCGTCGGGCGTGCGCTGCGCGCGCAGGACGACCTTGCCGTGCTCGGTGAACTTCAGCGCGTTGTTGGCCAGGTTCAGCAGCACCTGCTTGATCCGCAAGGCGTCGCCGAGCAGCTGTACCGGCAAGTCCTCGGCCACGTCCAGCACGAAGCGGATGCCCTTCGCGTGTGCCAGCCCCTGTTCCAGTTGCGTCACGTCGTCGAGCAGCTGGCGCGGATCGAACGGCGCCGGCTCCAGCTCCAGCTTGCCGGCCTCGATGCGGGCCAGGTCCAGTGCGTCGTTGAGCAGCTTCAGCAGCATCCCGCCGGAGCGCTGCATCGCCTGGGTGTAGTCGTGCTGCAGCGGGCTCAGCGGCGTGCTCAGCAACAGCTCGGCCATGCCCATCACGCCGGTCATCGGAGTGCGGATCTCGTGGCTCAGCGTGGCCAGGAAATGAGTCTTCGCCGCGCTCGCTGCTTCGGCCATCTGCCGCTGCTGCTCGACCAGCTGCATGCGATGCCGCTGCGCCAGGCGTCGACGCCACGCCTGCAGGATCAGGCCGCTGACGATGACGATTGACATCACATAGCCCAGCCACGCCCACCAGCGTTTCCATGGCGGTGCCTGCACCTGGACCTTCAGCGGTACGGATAGCGGCACCCACTGACCATTCGCGCCAGCCGCCTGCACATCGAGCGTGTAGTCGCCAGCAGCCAGCCCGGCGAATTCGCGCTCGCCGTGATTGCCGGTATCTACCCAGTTGCTGTCGAAGCCATGCAGCAGGAAGCGATACCTGTTGGCCGCCGGATCGATGTACGAACTCGAGCGCGCCTCGATCCATAGTTCGCGATCGCCCCACGCTAACCGAATGGTTTTTCCCTGCAGCGGCAGCGAGCGGATGACGCCTTGTTGGCGCACGCTAACGCCGGTAACCACCACACCGGCCGAACGCGCCTGTGCCGGCGTGCGATCCGGTTGAAAACCGAAAATGCCACCGAGACTGGCCGCATAGATGGTGC
>DASZCB010000269.1:0-4930 GCA_035943575.1 Rhodanobacter sp.
CTGGGCGATCTCACCAATCAGAACCTGTTACTGCTGGAAGACGGTCATTGCCTGCGCGACCAGGCGCTGGAGGTGTGCCACATGGCCGGCGCCGGCGAGCACAGCGGCTTCCGGGCCACCAGCCTGGAAACGCTGCGCCAGATGGTGGCCGCTAACGTCGGCATCACCCTGTTACCGGTCACCGCGGTGAAGCCGCCGGTAGCACCGGTCGCGGGCCTGCACCTGATCGAGTTCAAGGGGCATCCGCCGAGCCGGCGCATCGCCATGGTCTGGCGCAAGAGCTCGGCGATGGGCGGGTTCCTGCAGCAGCTGACCGCGGTGTTCCGGCAGCTGCCTGCCGACCTGCTGGACACCCGCACCGCCGTGACGCCAGCACTGGCGCCACGCAAACACGCACGCCGCTAGCTGCATGAATACGACGAATTCCGCGTGAGCATGCGCAAACTCCTGCTTGGCGCCGTCGTGTTGCTGGTGTTGCTGGGTGCGCTGTCGCACTGGCGCCATCGTCCGCTGCACCCGTTGCCGGGCGTGCTCGCCGCCGACGCGCCCGAACAGGTCGATCTCGACCACGGCGCGCAACTGCAACGAGGCGACGTCACGCTGACTACCCGCGCGCATTTCGACATCACCGCACGCGTGCTGTCACGCAAGGACTATTCGTGGGGCGCCGACGCCGAGCTGATCCCCGAAGACCTCGCGCTCGGCTGGGGCCGCATGTCCGACAGCTCGGTACTGGCAAACATCGACATCACTCAATCCGACCGCTTCTACTACTGGCGCGTGAAGGAATTCCCGATCCCGCGCCGCGAAATCGAAACCTCCAGCGCGAACATGCACATGATCCCCGCCGACCCCGGCGTGAAGCGCGAACTCGAACAGGTACGCCAAGGCCAGGTGGTGCACATCGAAGGCTTCCTGGTCGACGCCAGCCGCGCCGATGGCTGGCACTGGAATACGTCGATGACGCGCGAGGATACGGGTGCGGGGGCGTGTGAGCTGGTTTATGTGGAAAGTCTCGGCATTGTCACGCCGTGATCGCTGTTACACCTCGATTTCGATGGCGTAACTGATACATCCTCAAAAATGACGGATAACACTGAAGCTCCCCTGCCCGAACGGCACACCTGCAGGCGCGCAAAGCGTTGTCTGACAAGAGAGTTCAACGCTTGTACAGGCCGCAATGAAGACGGGATACTCCGCGCAACACCTCGAATATGGGGTCTACTTAGCGTTAGGCATCGAAATGGAAATCGTCGTGCGCGAGTTTGAAGAAGCGGATAGAGAGGCACTTGGCCTCTTGTACGTGGCTTCACGCAACGCAAGTTTCACCTGGAATCCTGCCAAGTTGCATCAGACATCTGACTTTGATTTGCATACAAAGGATGAGAAAGTGTTGGTCGCTCTCTCTGATCAAAAGATTCTGGG
Source organism: Rhodanobacter sp. (assembly GCA_035943575.1). Taxonomy (GTDB): domain Bacteria; phylum Pseudomonadota; class Gammaproteobacteria; order Xanthomonadales; family Rhodanobacteraceae; genus Rhodanobacter. The sequence continues at coordinate 1,426 of DASZCB010000269.1, forward strand.
CTTTGCCTCGATCTGGGTGCCAGATAGTTTCCTGCACAACCTGTTTGTTCATCCTTCAGCCATTCGTCGAGGCATTGGCCAAGCGCTGCTGAACAGGTGCGCAACTTACTTCACCAAAGAGCCCCGGCTCAAGTGCCTCACGGCCAACGGGAACGCAGTTCAGTTCTACAAGTCCCAAGGGTGGAAAGCTTTGCACGAGGACATCGGTCCTGAGGGCCCATACATCCTCATGGCAAAGGTAGTTGAAATATGTCCAGCCAACTCGTGAAACCAAAACGCCATGCAAGCATGGGTAGCATCAAACTTGCGCCAAGTACCGCGCGCTGCCTAACTGTAGGTTCAACGCGGACAAAATGCTCCGCATTTTTGCCGGTTAACCTTGGCGTTAGGCACTAAAGTGACTCTTAAGGCTACGATCGCAGAACTAGGTGATGTCCCATGGCCGCTGCGCACTGCTGCGCTGGCTTCGATAGCGCTCGGCATCATCTTTCCAATCATCACCCTCATACCCGGCGCCGACTTCAACCTTGCTGGCACGGTCATGTCTCATGAGGAAATTTGGGCATCCGGCGTTGCCGTTGCCATCATGGTTGTGGCTCCGCTCATGCTGGCGATCGGTTTTGGAATCTTGCTTCACCGCCGCTGGGTTCGCATGCCGCTCGTCGTATTGCCCATACTTCAGTACCTGCCATTTCAAGCTGCACATTGGCTTTCCAGTGCGCCAAATCCAACTCCTTCAATTCAGCAATATGCTATTTCCTGCGTGGTTTGGGCTGCGATCACATCTATCTATCTCTTTGCTAGTTCAACGGCAAAAAGGTACTTTCAAAGTGTGCGCGCCTAACAATTCGTTCAAGGTGGACGCCTCCGGCGCCGCTTAACTCCAGCGTTAGCAAGCATATGAATTCCGCGCCGTCTCCAGTTCGCACGTACTTCCGAACGGCGTTTCGGTGGCAAGCTGGTCGGCAACATTCCGGCTACGACAAAATGCTCCTTCTCCAGAGCATGTGGCCACTACCATTCGACATATACATCCTCCGTTTTTCTCAGGGGTCAGAAATCGCACCGCATACTGACTCGGTTTCACTTGGTCAGCACTATCGCCTCAACGTCGTCATTAAGCGCGCAGCTTCTGGTGGGGAGTTTGTATGTTCCACGCCAATCTACGCGTCTACGCGCATCAAATTTTTTCGGCCTGACGCGTGCGAGCACAGTGTTACGCGAGTAACCAAAGGTTCCCGCTATGTGCTCAGCATTGGGTGGGTGCGGCGTGGCTAAACCTGCTAACCATTCGTACAAGGCGGACCGCTTCGCCGCCGATTAACTCCAGCGTTACCACAGACGTTCCGAGTCGTGCGTCATTGAAGCAAACATGGCGACGCGAACAGCACGATCAATAGCGCAGCAGACTGTGCAACGGCATCTTGCCCTGCCAACGATCCCGTCCCTGCAGCGCAAGCAGTTCAATGACCACACTGGCACCGACAAGCTCACCACCAAGCTGTTCGACCAGCACACGCGCCGCCGCCAGTGTGCCACCGGTAGCCAGCACATCATCGACGAGCAACACGCGCTCACCAGGCTTCAGCGCATCGCGTTGCGCTACCAGTTGGTCGCTGCCGTATTCCAGCTGGTAGTCCACCGTCACTACCGGTGGCGGCAGCTTGTTCGGCTTGCGCAGCGGCACGAAACCGGCGTGCAGTTTCTGCGCCAGTGCGGCGCCGAAGATGAAGCCGCGCGCCTCGATGCCGCACACCGCCTGGACGCCGGTGTCCAGCCACGGCTGCGCCAGCGCGTCGATGCAACGGGCAAAGCCGCCGGCGTCGGCAAGCAACGGGCTAACGTCGCGGAACATCACACCAGGGCTGGGGAAATCCGGTACGACGCGAATCAGTGCGGCGAAATCTTGCATGAGGTTCCTTGCGCTATCGTAGGTGCCACTCCCATTTGACCCGCACTTTTCAGCAAGGTACGGTCTGCGGATCGTCGGGGAGGTCATCGATATCCCGGATGGCCAGCCGCGCCTCGCTGAGCTGGGCCTCCACCTCGGTCACGATGCCCCGGGCGGTGGCCACGCTCGATTCGGGCACCATCACGGCGATGTAATCCATCGCCGGCAGCTGGCCGATCGCGCCGGTGAGGTATTCGCCGGCGATGAACGCCGGGATGCCCTCCGCCTCCAGCGCATCCTTGACCAGATGGGCATCGAACAGGTTTTCGGCGCGATAGATGATGTGCATGCCTGCACGCTACCCCGCACGCCCCCGCGGGGCAAGGCTGCCCGGTCGCCTGCGCCCGGTCACGGCGACAGGGTAAACTTGGACGTTTCCGCTACTGCCTGCGAGTCTTGCCCGATGTCGACCGACAATCCCGCCATTGCACCTGCCACGCCAACGGTCGCCGTGCATCAGGCTGCCCCACATCAGGATTTCATCCGGCAGATCGTGCGCGACGACCTGGCCGCGGGCAAGCATCATGCGGTTCACACGCGCTTTCCGCCGGAGCCGAACGGCTACCTGCACATCGGCCACGCCAAGGCGATCTGCCTCAGCTTCGGTATCGCCGGCGAGTTCAAGGGCTGGTGCAACCTGCGCCTGGACGACACCAACCCCGGCAAGGAAGACCCCGAGTTCGTCGAGGGCATCAAGGACGACGTGCGCTGGCTCGGCTTTGAGTGGCATGAACTGCGCCATGCGTCGGATTATTTCGAGGTGTTCTACCGCTCGGCGCTGAAGCTGATCGAAGACGGCGTGGCGTATGTGGACGACCTCAACGCCGAGGAGATGCGCGAGTACCGCGGCACGCTGACCGCCGCCGGGCGCAACTCGCCGCATCGCGAGCGCAGCGTGGCAGAAAACCTCGACCTGTTCCGTCGCATGCGCGCGGGCGAGTTCGCCGACGGCAGCAAGACGCTGCGCGCGAAGATCGACATGAGCGCCGGCAACATCAACCTGCGCGATCCGGCGATCTACCGCATCCGCAAGATCGCCCACCAGAACACCGGCGACGCGTGGCCGATCTACCCGATGTACGACTACGCGCACTGCCTGTCCGATGCGCTGGAAGGCATCACCCATTCGCTGTGCACGCTGGAGTTCGAGGATCACCGACCGCTGTACGACTGGTTCGTCGACAAGGTCGACCTGCCGAACCATCCCGAACTGTGGCAACCGCTGCTCGATGCCGGCCTGCCGACGGTACCGGCCAAGCCGCGCCAGATCGAGTTCTCGCGGCTCAACCTCAGCTATTGCATCACCAGCAAGCGCAAGCTGGCGCAGCTGGTGAGCGAGCAGTTCGTGGACGGCTGGGACGATCCGCGCATGAACACCCTGCGCGGCCTGCGCCGACGCGGCTTCACCCCGGCCGGCCTGCGCCTGCTGATCGAGCGGGTGGGCGTCAGCAAGCAGAACAGCGTGATCGACTATGCCGTGCTGGAGGGCTGCATCCGCGAGGATCTGGACTCCACCGCCACGCGCCGCATGGCCGTGCTCGATCCGCTGAAGCT
>DASZCB010000270.1:0-2378 GCA_035943575.1 Rhodanobacter sp.
GTCCACGTACCGTCTCGATGGGTTTGAGGGTGCCTTCCGGATCGAGCTTGCGCCGCAGCCGGCCGATGAACACTTCGAGCACGTTGGAGTCGCGATCGAAGTCCTGCTGGTAGATGTGCTCAGTGAGGTCGGCCTTGGAGACCAGCTCGCCGGCGTGCAGCATCAGATATTCCAGCACCTTGTATTCATAGCTGGTGAGGTCGACCAGTTTGCCTTCCACCGTCACCGTCTGCGCGGTGGTGTCCAGCTTGATCATGCCGCAGGCCAGGATCGGCTTGGACCAACCGCTGGCGCGGCGCACCAACGCGTTGATGCGCGCCAGCAGTTCCTCTACATGAAACGGCTTCACCAGGTAGTCGTCGGCGCCGTATTTCAGCCCCTCGACCTTGTCCTGCCAGCTGCCGCGCGCGGTCAGGATCAGGATCGGATAACGCTGACCGTGCTCGCGCAACGCTTTGACCAGCTCCATGCCGGACATCTTCGGTAGACCCAGGTCGATGATCGCGAGATCGAACGGCACCTCGCGGCCGAGGTAGATACCCTCCTCGCCATCCTGCGCCGCATCGACCGCAAAACCGTCTCGCTTCAGGCGTGCCGCCAGCGTCTCGCGCAACGGCGCCTCGTCCTCCACCAACAAGATGCGCATCAGTGTTTCTCCTTGCTGCCCGGATTTTTTCCGGACGGATTCTTGGTTGACGGTGTTGAAACCGGATTCTTGCTCGCCTCGGAGGAAACTGCCATCTCTCGCACATGCCCCTCCGGCGTGAGTACCTTGATGCGGTATTCCTGCCGGTGCCCGATTCCGCGCTGCTTGGCCGACAGCACCTTGCCGCCGGTCTCCTGCTGCACCTTGAGCACCGCCTGGTCCAGTGTCATCACCGACGCAGCCGACGACTGCGCCGAAGCCGTCACCGCCGCGCCCAGCAACAGGGATATCAACAGAACCGGGATGAAGTTTTTGTGCGTCGTCATGCGTGAAGATCCCGCCCGGCACTGACCGGTACGCCCAGCGTAGGCAATCAGGGCTGAATACTGACCGGATGGCCGTCCGCTGTCACGCCGCCACCGAATACGGCGCGACGGCCTGTTCAAGCAAAGTCCAGCCCGCGCCCGGCAGGTGCGCGCCCTCGCTGATCGTGCGCCGGAACGCGCGCGCGCCCGGTTCGCCCTGATACAGGCCCAGCAGGTGCCGGCTGATGTGCTTGAGCGCCGTGCCGCGTACCAGCTCGGCCTCGACATACGGACGCAAGCGGCGCAACACGTCGTCGCGCTGCGGCAGCGGCTCGCCATACAGCGCCGCCTCGACCTGCGCCAGCAGGTACGGATCGTGGTACGCCGCGCGCCCCAGCATCACGCCGTCCAGTTGCGCCAGATGCGTCTGTACCTGCTCGACTGTGGTGATGCCGCCGTTGATCACCACGATCAAATGCGGAAACTCGCGCTTGAGCCGATACACCCGTTCGTAGTCCAGCGGCGGGATCTCGCGGTTCTCCTTCGGCGACAGCCCCTGTAGCCATGCCTTGCGCGCATGCACCACCAGCACCTCGACACCGGCTTCCAGCATCGTCTCGGTGAAATGCTGCAGACCGGCGTAGTCGTCCTGGTCGTCCACGCCGATGCGGCACTTCACCGTCACCGGCACGCTGACCGCGTCGCGCATCGCCTTCATGCAATCGCCGACTAACGCCGGCTCGCGCATCAGGCAAGCGCCGAAGCGGCCCGACTGCACCCGATCCGACGGGCAGCCCACGTTGAGGTTGATTTCGTCGTAGCCGGCCTCGGCGCCGAACCGCGCCGCCTGCGCCAGCTCGTGCGGATCGCTGCCACCGAGCTGCAAGGCCAGCGGGTGTTCCTGCTGGCTGTGCTCCAGCAGCCGCAGCTGCTTGCCGCGCACCAGCGCCGCACTGGTCACCATCTCGGTATACAGCCGCGCCCGCGGCGACAGCAGCCGATGGAAGTAGCGGCAGTGCCGATCGGTCCAGTCCATCATGGGTGCGACCGATAGCTGGAAGTCGTTTCGATGGAGGGTGTGCATGGCGGCCATTCTACCCGGCGAGCCGGGAACTGGGCTTGAGCCTGCCATTGTCGCCACCTGGTCGATTGAATCCGCAGTCGAATGCGGACATCCCTAGCTTGCTCACGGCTCGACCCGATCGCAAGAGACTCGGCGGCTATTGGGTATGCGCTGACAGAGTTATGGATAATCGAGAGCGTCCTGTCGTGAATGCAACCATTTGCGACTTCGCCGGCACTACCTGTTTTCGGCTTCGTACTTTCGCGCACGCATCTAGCGGCGATGGTTTGCGCAAATTTCTGCGCACACACAAGCGAGGAAACAAGGGGCCTCAATGCGAACAATGTGGTGCATAGGGCCGGTC
>DASZCB010000271.1:0-5362 GCA_035943575.1 Rhodanobacter sp.
GGCAGCGGGTGCCGCTGCAGCAGCCTTCGGAGCTTCCGCTGCGGGCGCGGGCGTTGCAGCTGCCGCGCCGGCCTCGATGACGGCGATGATCTGCTCGCTGTTGACCGTGTCGCCGACCTGGTGGCGGATTTCCTTCAGCACGCCATCGACCGGCGAGGGCACTTCCAGCACCACCTTGTCGGTTTCGAGATCGACCAGGTTCTCGTCGCGCTTCACCGCGTCGCCGGCCTTCTTGTGCCAGGTGGCGATGGTGGCGTCGGAGACGGACTCGGGCAGAACGGGGACTTTGACTTCAATGGACATAAAGGATCCTTGGGTTTTTACTCTGCCGCGTGATCGGTGCCGACCGGCGCGACCAGTGCCTGTTCGACGAGTGCAGCCTGTTCGGCAACGTGGGTGTTGAGGTGGCCGGCAGCTGGTGCCGGCGAGCGCGCGCGTCCCGCATACGAGAGACTGTGCTTGCTGCCGGTGCAGGCCTGCAGGTGATGACGGATCTGGAACCAGGCGCCCTGGTTCATCGGCTCTTCCTGGCACCAGATCACTTCCTTGGCGGAAGGATACTTGTCCAGTTCGGCGGTGACTTCGGCACGCGGGAACGGATACAGCTGCTCGACGCGCACGATCGCCACGTCTTTCTGATCGCGTTTTTCGGCATCCTCAAGCAGGTCGTAATAGACCTTGCCCGAGCACAGCACGACGCGCTTGACCTTCTTCCCCGGCAGCTCGCGATGCTCGCCGATCACCAGCTGGAAGCTGCCGTTGGCCAGCTCGTCCAGGGTGGATACCGCCAGCTTGTGGCGCAGCAGCGATTTCGGCGTCATCACGATCAGCGGCTTGCGCACCGGGCGCAGCATCTGCCGACGGATCATGTGGAAATCCTGCGCCGGCGTGGTCGGTACGCAGACCTGCATGTTGTCGAACGCGCACAGCTGCAGGAAGCGCTCGAGGCGTGCGGAGGAATGCTCGGGGCCCTGACCTTCATAGCCGTGTGGCAGGAACAGCGCGAGGCCGCACAGACGGTTCCACTTGGCTTCGCCGGAGCTGATGAACTGGTCGATCACCACCTGCGCACCGTTCGCGAAATCGCCGAACTGGCCTTCCCAGATATTGAGCGTGTCCGGGTCGGTAGTGGAGTGGCCGTATTCGAATGCCATCACCGCCTCTTCGCTAAGCAGCGAGTCGATCACCTCGACATCGGCACCTGCGCGGATGGTGGCCAACGGCATGTAGGTGTGGCCGTCCTTCTGGTCGTGCAGCACGGCATGACGGTGGAAGAATGTGCCACGGCCTGAGTCCTGGCCGACCAGACGCATGTCGTGACCGGCATCGATCAAGGTGGCGTAGGCGAGGTTTTCGGCGAAACCCCAGTCGGCGGGTAGTTCGCCTGCGGCCATCTTGCGGCGATCGTCGTAGATCTTCGCCACGCGCGCCTGCAGCGTGATGTCGGCGGGCAGGGTGAGGATCTTGCTGGAAAGTTCCTGCAGCTTCTGCTTCGGCACGCTGGTGTCGGTCGGCGTCGACAATTTGCCACCGATGAATTTCGCCCAGTCGACATGGCCGTCACGGGTCGGCGACGGGTCGAGCTCGGTCATCGGTGCACCGGCTTCGAGCCGGTCGCGATACGCCTCGAACTGCTTCTGCGCGTCGCCCTCGGCCAGCACGCCTTCCTTGACCAGCTGCTGCTGATACAGGTCGCGCGCGGTTGGGCGCTTGCGGATGATCTGATACATCACCGGCTGCGTGGCGGCCGGTTCGTCGGCCTCGTTGTGGCCGTGACGGCGATAGCAGACCAGGTCGATCACCACGTCGCGGCGGAACTGCTTGCGGAAATCGTAGGCGAGGCGGGTCACCGCGATCACCGCTTCCGGATCGTCGCCGTTCACGTGCAGCACCGGCGCATTGACCATCTTGGCCAGGTCGGTGCAGTACATGGTGGAGCGTGCGTCCTGCGGATTGGAGGTGGTGAAGCCGACCTGATTATTGATCACGATGTGCAGGCTGCCGCCGATCTTGAAGCCGCGGGCCTGCGACATGTTCAGCAGTTCCATGTTCACGCCCTGACCGGCGAACGCGGCGTCGCCATGGATCAGCACGGCCATCGATTGCGTGTGCAAGGTGTCGCGGCGGCGGGTCTGGCGCGCGTGTACCGAACCGGTGACCACCGGATTGACGATTTCCAGATGCGACGGGTTGAACGCTAGCGCCACGTGCACGCCGCCCTTGGGCGTCTTGACGTCGGCGGAGAAGCCCATGTGGTACTTCACGTCGCCCGAGTGCGCCGGGTCGTCGGGATGCTCGAACTTGCCTTCGAACTCGTCGAACAGGGTCTTCGGTGGCTTGCCGAGGATGTTGACCAGCACGTTGAGGCGGCCGCGATGGGCCATGCCGATGACCAGCTCTTTGATGCCGTTGTCGCCAGCGGCGCGCACGACGTCGTCGATCATCGGAATTAGGCTGTCGCCGCCTTCCAGCGAGAAACGCTTCTGGCCCACGTACTTCGTGTGCAGGTAGCGCTCGAGACCTTCGGAGGCAGTCAGGCCATCCAGCACGCGCTGTTTGCCGGACTTGTCCAGGCCGCTCTGGCCGGCTTGTTGCTCGAGCCGGCTGTAGATCCAGTTGCGCTGTTCGTGATTGCTGATGTGCATGAATTCCGTGCCGATCGTGCTGGCATAGGTCTTCTGCAAACGGCTCAGCAGGTCGCGCAGTTTCAGGCGCTGACCGCCACCGGCGTAGTTGCCGGTGTCAAATTCGGTATCGAGATCGGTATCGGAGAGGCCGTGGAAGGCGAGGCCGAGATCCGGCGCCGACATCTTCTCGGTCAGACCGAGCGGATCGAGATCGGCAGCCAGATGGCCGCGCGAACGATAGGCTGTGAGCAGGCGAAGCACGCCGGCCTGCTTGCGCGCATGCTCGTCACTCATCGGCGCAGCGGCGGCACCATTGCCCACGTGACGCTGCTTCTGCGCAGCCTCGATACGTGCAATGGCCGCGGTATGGGAGACGTCTCCCGACTCGCGGCCCTTGAAGGTTTCAAAATAGCTGGCCCATTCGGCAGGCACCGATGAGGTGTCTGCCAACCAGGCATCGTAGAGCGATTCGACGTAGTCGGCGTTGCCGCCAGCGAGTTGGGAAGATTCGAAGAACTCGCGGATCAGGTTTGTAGTCACGTCACCACCGGCAGGGAAGAGGTGCTTGCAGCCATCCGTGTGACCAGGAGGTCGCGGTTTTTCGTCGGTTTTCAAGCCCGACAGGCCGCATGAACGGATGGCTGGGGAGAATCCCGACAATTATAGCCTTTGGCTGCTGCAACGCGGCAACCCACAAGCCATCCGGAACAGGCATGGCGGCACGCCTTTGAGACGAAGGTCTGATGAAATTCGCTGCAGGCAGCGGTTTCATGCGTTTTGCCGTCGCCGCAATCGGTCCGCAGAGGGAAACACCGAGCCAGCTGCTGTTCAGTCGAGGCTTGAGGTCGGCTAGATACCGAGCGTCTGCAGGACGCTGGCGCGTTCCGCGCGCTCCCATACGTCATCGAAGTGCTGCTGCAGCGGCGCCTGACTGGCGCGGTCGTGCAGGGCGGCACGGCCTTGTGGGCGATCCGCCTCGGGCAGGAACAGATAGCCGCCGGTGTCGTTGAACAGGTAGGCCGAGATATAAGCCAGGTCGGCTTCTTCCATCGGCACGCGGATCTGGATCGTGCTGGACAGGCGCTGCGCCAGTGCGATCAATCGATGGTCGTTGCGCAGGGCTGCAGCCGGATCGTGCAGCAGGATGCGGATCTGCGCGCCGCGACCGGAGATGGCGATGCGCCGCAGTTCGGCCAATTCTTCCATACTGGCGTAGCTGTCGCTGCCGAGCAACGGCAGGTAGATGGCCAGCCGATGGCGCGTGTCGCCCAGCAGCTGCAAGCGTGCGGCTGCGGTTTCGCTACGGCCTCCGACGGGCAGGGCGCCGATGTCACGCGGCGGTTCCGCTGCATCGGCAGGGACAGGCAAGCTCATGCGCATGGCCTGGTGCGGCAGCCCGGCATCCTCGAATTCCTCGCCATACGCGATAAAACCCTCGCGTTCGTAGAAGCCTATGGCGCTGACTTGCGAATCCAGTGCCACTTCCAACCAGCCCTGTGCGCGGGCGCGAGCGATCAGCTCACGCAACAGCGCCACGCCGACACCCTGGCCACGCCATGCCTGCAGCACCGCCATGCGACCGATCTTGTGTTCCGGCGTGAGTCGGCCACAGCCGATCGGCTGGCCGGCCTCGTCACGCGCCAGAACATGCGAGCAGTCCACATCGATTCCGTCGCGCTCGCGCTGTTCGGGTACGCCCTGTTCATGGATGAACACGATATCGCGTAGGTCGAGCAGAGCCGCGCGTTGATCGTCGCGTGACCAGTCGGCAATTTCGACGTGGAAGTTCTGCAGCTTCATCGGCGGCGGGATTTTCTCGGTAACAAGTGACCATCATTGACCAGCGCCAGCAGAAGCGCCCGTTCGGTTGCATCGAGCTTGCCGACGACCTTGAGCGCGCGCTGCTCGCACAACTGCTGCGCCAGCGCGGGCGCGGCCGGATAGGCGTGGCCACTGACATACAGGGTGCAGTCGGACTTGCCGTGGCTCCAGGCCAGCCGCGACCACGGATGGCGCAGCAGTTGCGCGCCAGCATCGATCTGCTTGGCCAGAGCGGCGCCGGTCAGCGGCTTTTCCAGTGGGATTGGCACCTGCGCGTTGCGGTAGCGGGTGATGAAAGAGCCGAACCAGTCGCGCAGCATGTCGTCGTGCAAAGCGGCGGCAAACGGCAGTGTGATCTTCAGGCGCTCGATCGCGGCGCGGTCGATTTCGCCAGTGGCCTTGGCCGGCTTCAGGTCCGGGTCGGCGTAGCGCAGTTCTTCCGGCAAGTGTTCGGCGATGTGGTCGGCAAGGTCGCCGGTCAGTTCGGCCTGCGACGGCGCGCGCATGCCGATCGAGAACGTCATGCACGGGCCGCCAAAAGCCTCGCCGTCGTGTGGCACGCCGGGCGGCAGATAAAGCATGTCCCCCGGTTCCAGCAGCCATTCGTGGGTCGACTCGAAACGAGCGAGCTGTTTGAGTTCCACATCGTGACGGAACGCTTTCGGTGCCATCGGATCATCACTGATCGCCCAGTGCCGCTGGCCCAGGCCCTGCAGCAGGAATACGTCGTACTGATCGACATGGGCGCCGACGCCGCCACCTGGTTCGGCGTAGGAGACCATCACATCGTCCATGCGCCAGCTCGGCAGGAAACTGAAGTGTTGCAGCAGCTCGGCGACATCCGCGTCCCACTTGTCCACATCCTGCACCAGCAGGGTCCAGTTGCTGCTGGGCGTTTTTGCGAAATCGGCTTC
>DASZCB010000272.1:0-5963 GCA_035943575.1 Rhodanobacter sp.
GGCCGCCGCACGCGGATGCCGGCGCAGTTCGCGCGGCGGAATGCGGTTCGCCTGCAGGAAGGCCGCATTGAACCGACGCAGGCTGCGGAAGCCGGACGCGAGCGCGACTTCCGTCACCGGCAGTGCGGTCTCCGTCAGCAGCTGTTTCGCGAACAACAGCCGGCGCGTCGTGTGCACGCTGATCGGCGGCGCGCCGACGCGTTCCACGAACAGCCGGCGCAATTGCCGCGCGCCAATGCCGACACGCGTCGCGAGTTCGTCCAGCGATTGCTCCGCCAGCGCGCCGGCCTCGATCAGCTTCAGCGCGCGTGCGACCACATGATCGCTGCGCTGCCATTGATCGTTGCCCGGTGCGAGCTCCGGCCGGCAGCGCAGACATGGCCGGAATCCGGCCGCTTCCGCGGCCGCCGGGTTCGCGTAATAGCGCACGTTCTCGCGCTTCGGCGTCGGGGCCGGGCACACCGGCCGGCAATAGATGCCGGTGCTGCGCACGGCGGTGAAGAACAGCCCGTCGAAACGCGCGTCGCGGCTGAGCCGGGCCTGTTCGCAAATGTGCGGATCGGGCAGGGAGGAGAGTTCGCTCATGCACGCAGGCTAGCACTGCTGCGCGGGGCTGACTCGCCGTTTTCGGACATCAATGCCGCGATGCGACTTGGCCCATTCGCATGAAATCCACAGACGCACGAAAACACCGACTGGCGCGTCACGCGCCAATCGGCCAGCCATCCACACGATCACTCCGTGCAAGCGAACCGTGCGCTCAGTGGATCGGTGCCATCAGGTGTTCATACGGCGTGCCGGCCCACATGATGTACGGTGCACCCGTATCCGGGCTCGGGCTCTTCGGATAGCTCGCGTAGAACGCCGGGTCCGCGCCCACGATCATGAAATGCGGTCCGGTCTTGATCCAGTGGTTACTGCTATCCGGTTTCGTCGCGTACGGATCGGTGTTGCTCGCATCCGTGCCGCCTTCCAGCATGTACATCAAGCCGAGCTTGCCGGCCGCTGGCGTCTTGTGCGCCATGTACGCACCTATCCATTCCATCGCGTTCTTGTCCATGCACATGGGGTCCGGCCCCGGTGTGGCCGGGTTGTCCGGCATGCACGTGAAGTCATTGCTGCCCTTGCGCAGCGTGCGCATCTGGCCATCCGCACCCGCCGCGATGATCGTCGCGTCTTTCGCGACGCGCGCCGGCGCAGCGCGCATCGCGCTGGCGATCATTTGTGCGTCCGTCGGTGCCTTCTTGTCTGCTGCCTGCATGGCTTTGTCTGCCGCCTGCACGACGCCCATCGCAACGAGCAGCGACGCAACAACGAGGGATCGACTCATCAAACCCGTATTCATGGCTGCATTCCCGTGATGACTTGAACGGTCATCGATGGGTTCCCCATGTGCAGTTTGTGCCGCCGCCAGGTGCGGGTCAATCGGCGAAATGGCCGAGGCGGAATGGGGGCGTTGACGGGGCGTCCGGGCGGACTGGCAGGCCCGGCAAGGGTACGCCGGAGGGCATGTGCCAGCTACGCCGATGCGCCGTTTTACGGCCTCAATGCCGGATCGTGGGCAACTCCGCGCTGGTGGTAATCGGGCATTGAGATTGTCGACCGGCACGGAACGCCGCGGCTTCCGCCCCGTTGGCCGGTTTGCCGTCGTCGCCACCGTCGAATGCGACGCGCCACGTGCCGTCGCCACCACGTCGCCATGTCGTGGCGAACTTGCCGATCACGTAACGTGGCTTCGCGTTGGGCGCGGGGTCCTCATACAGATACGCGCCGCTGGAATACGCGAGCGCACCATCCGCCGTCGCCACCACATGCTGCGGATACCAGTCCAGATGCACCGTCTTGCCGGCGATGATCGCGGCCCAGTGCTGCTGGATCGTGTCGGCGCCGCGCTTCGGCTTGCCGGAGTTCGCATCGAATACGGCATCGTCGGCGAGGTAGCTCGCGAACGCCGCCGAATCGTGCCGCTGCACGCTCTGCGCAAACGCCAGCTCGCGATGCCAGACCTCGCATGCGGCCCGGTTTGGATCATGCGTGGGGGCCATCGCAAGCGCACCCGACGAGATCGCGCCCGACGAGACGGCAAGCAACAGGACAAACCAGGTGGCACGTGACATCGGACGACTCTTCCGTTCGGATTGCCGGACAGCTTCCGCGTGGCCGTGCCCCTTCACCAGTGCCGGAACGCACGGGGCCCCGATGTTTCAGGAGGGATCGACCTGCTCCAGGGGCGGCGCCGTTTTTGCGCCGCGCAGCATCGACGGGAGCACGTCGTCGCGGCGTATCAGGCCGTGATAGAGCGCCGCCGCCATGTGCGCCAGAAAAGTCAGAAACAGCAGCATCGCTAACCCGCTGTGCAGGTGGCGCAATACCGCGAACGCGACGGCGTTGGTCGGAAAGATCGACGGCAGCCGCAGCGACGCGCCCAGCATCACCGGATAGCCGCCGGCCGACAGCATCGCCCAGCCGATCAGCGGCATGGCCAGCATCAGGAAATACAGCAGCCAGTGCGATGCCAGCGCCGCCAGTTTCTGTATCGCCGGCAGGTCCGCCGGCAGCGGCGGTGGCGGATGGCGCACGCGCACGGCCAGTCGCACGATCGCCAGGATCAGGATCGCGATGCCGAGCGGCTTGTGGATCGCGAGCAGCCATTCGTGCCGTTCGGACACGGACGCCACCATGCCGACGCCGATGAACAGCATCGCCAGGATCAACACCGCCATCAGCCAGTGCAGCACGCGTGCCGCGAGCGTGAACATGTTCGGATCGGCTTTCATCGTGTCGTCTCCGGCGGCGTGTGCGCGGCGGTCGTGCCGGGCAGGTGGGCTTCCTCGCTGGTGCGGCGCAGGTACGAATCGGCGTAGGCGGCCGAACGGGCGGGCAGCAGCGGATCGTCGGAGGCGGCAATGCCGGCCGGCAGCACCAGCGGGTCGTAGTTGATGTCGCGGCAAGGGCCGGCGTCCTGCGGCTCGGTGTGTTCGAGCACCAGCGTGCCGGCGTCGATCGTGCGGCGGTCGTCCGGCCATGCCTTGGTCGCGTCGTTCGTCGGGTCGCCCGGGTTCGCCAGCGTCACCTGCAGGTGCCAGCGCAGCGGCCCCTGCGCCAGGCGCGCGGCCAGGTCGCTCGCCAGATAGTCCGCATCGTCGGCCTTGCCGGCATGGCCGTCGGTATCGGCCGCCTCTGGCACCATGCGCCAGCGCACCGGCTGGCGTCGGCCGTCCGCATCGACGAACACGAAGGCGTCGAGGCTCCAGTAGTTCTCAGTCGCGAAACTGGCGGACGGTTTCGCCGTCTTCGCCCAGGCGCGGAACGCCGCGGTTTCCGGATGTGCCGCGAAGAACGCCGCGACCTTCGCCGGATCCGGCTTGCCGGTGGCAGGGTCCGGCTGCTGCGCCTGCAATTGCGCATAGAACGCCTGCGGCGTGGCGACCGGAAACACCGGCATGCTGTTCATGCCGGTGCGCCACTGCTGTCCGTTCGCCAGCGTAAAACGCAGCGCCATGCTGCGGATCGGCACGCTGCTGTCGGATGCGTAAGGGTTGCCACCGGGGATCGCGAAGCGGCCGACCACCGGCGTACGGCCTGGCTCGAACAGCTGCGCCACGGAATACGGCTGGGCGCCGCCATGGCTGTCGAAATAGCCCGTCACGCAAACGCCCTTCGCGTGGTTGCGGCGATAGCCGGCAAACGTGCCTGCGTTGTCCTGCAGCTGGTTCACCAGTTTTTCCGGCGTGAGTCGCTGCGGTGCCAGCCAGCCGCCGACGTAGCCGAACGACACCGCGGCGACGGCCACGGCGGTGGCTATCAATGTCCATGATCCGATCCGGCGCGCCGGCGAATCAGGTGAGGCGGGGTCGCGCATGTTTAGCTCCGCATGTGATGACGATGATGGATGGCGCAAACTTGGAGGACGCATCTGTCAGCTCTTCGCTGCACGGCCACGATGGGTTACCTGCGTCGGCGTCACTAGCGCCCATGCCGCGCGAAGGTGAGGCGAAGGAGGTGCATGCAGCGATGGACGCGAAGGCGACCGGCATTCGCCGCGATGCCTGCGCGCCCTGACATCGGCGGGGCGCGGTGATACTGTCGTGGCCTGTCTGCCTGGGGGAGGCACTATGGGTTCTGGTCCGCGCTGGCTGCTGATTGCGGCGATCGTTCTGCTGGGTCTTGGCGAATGGGTATGGGGCTACCGCTCGGTGATGTCGCGCGTGACGGCCGAGATCAATGCGCAATCGGCGCGACCTGTCGCGCCTTCGCCGCTGCTCGCAGCCAAGGCTCATCTGTTCACTCGCGACGAGGCGAATGCGTTTCTCGCCGCGGCGAAACGCGCCGAGGCGATCAAGGATCCTCTGCAGCGTTGCATCGCCTATCCCGACCCGCCTGGCAGTCACTGGTCGCATGACGCGGTGGTGGCGTATTGCCACTTTGGACTGCAGCCGCTGATGTCGTTTGCCGAAGCGCAGACGCTGATCCAGCATGGACAGTCGGCCGAACTTGACCGCCGCCTTGCCGCGGCGCTGCATGCGCAGCAGACCCAGCCGGACTCGCCTGGCCTGCTCGATCGCACCTATCAGAAAAGCTTCCAAAACGGCTCGTTTGAGATCCGTCCGACCCTGGATGCGTGGAAGCGCGATTCGCCGAACAGCGCGTTTGCGTGGGCGGCCAGCGGCGTGGCCTATGTGGCCATGGCCTCCGCTGCGCGGGGAACCAACTACATGAGGGACACGCCGCAGGACAGCGTCGACTCCATGGACAATCTGCTGGCTCAGGCTGACAGCGACCTGCGCAAGGCGATTGCGCTAGACCCCAAAGTCACGCCGGCCCATTCCGCACTGATCCACGCCGGCGGCCTGGGCTTCGGCCGGAAGTACACCGACGATGCCATCGCGGGCGGCATTGCTGCGGCGCCTGACGATTACTCGATCTACAGCATGGCGATATGGTCGCAGCAACCGAAATGGGGCGGTTCGCTGGCTGGCATGAGGCGCCTCGCCGCACAGGCACAGGCTCACGCCAGCGACAACCCAGCGCTGAAACTGATGCTGTCGGAGCAGCCTTTTTACGTGGTCAGCAACTGCGATTGCGCGCAAGAGGTCGAATTGGCCGCGTATCCGGAGGCACTCGATCAGCTCGCCAGCGTCCCTGACCTGATGGAGGCCGGCGATGCGGCGAAAGGCAGCCAGCACCCGGCGGTGGCGGTGATCTATCTGTCCGAGGCACTGCGTTTCGGACCTGAGTTCGATGATGCCCGACTGCACCGCCTCGAAGCGCTGATCGATTTCGACGAGGCCGCGTGGGCCGTGGCTGACGCCACCAGCCTGATCGCCGCAAAGCCAGGCGATGCAACGCTTTTCGAGGCACGCGCCAATGCCTATGAATCGCTGAACGACTATGCGCACGCCGAGCAGGATTTTCGCGCGATGCTCGCGCTCGATCCGAATGACACGCATGCGCTGGTACAGCTCGGCCACATGCTCGTGTACTGGACGCACGACTGGAACGGGGGCTGGGACGTCGCCAACCAGCTGATCAAGGCGCAGCCGCAGAGTCCGTACGGCTGGATACTGCGCGCCAACATCCAGCAACAGCAGCCACGTGCCGGGCTGAAGGACACCGTCGAGTACTTCGAAGCCCACTTCAGCGGCGACCCGCAGATGGGTCAGATAATCACGCAGATGCGCTCCGCGCTGATCCTGCAGACCCATTCCGGCACGCAGGTGCTGGCCGGCAAGGCGCCGCCGCATGGCTGACGGGCGCACGTGGCGGCGGGCCTATACTTCGTGGACTGTCTTACCGGAGCCCTGAGTCTCATGACCGCACCCACCCGCATCGACACCACCCGCGTCATCCGCGCGCCGCGCGGCACCGAGCTCAGCTGCAAGAGCTGGCTCACCGAGGCGCCGTTCCGCATGCTGCAGAACAACCTCGATCCCGAGGTGGCGGAGAACCCGGCGGAGCTGGTG
>DASZCB010000273.1:0-4461 GCA_035943575.1 Rhodanobacter sp.
CACCACCAAACCCCAACCCGCCGTAGTGGCGCAGCCGGCACCCGCGCATGTCGCCGCCAACGACAACCTCAATGCCGTGGCGTGGAGCCAGACCGCGATCGAGCATGACCTGATCTACCTGCAGACCTACCGCGACGCCGAAACGCGCCTGCTGGCCGCTATGCGCGACAAACAATGGGATGCGCTGGGCAAGGCGGACCGGCTCACCCCACTCAAGGGGTTGCAGCCGGCGGTGATCCTGGATATCGACGAAACCGCGCTGGACAACTCGCCGTACCAGGCGCGAGTGGTGAAGAGTGGCGGCGAGTTCAACGAGGCCGACTGGGCGGCCTGGTGCAAGGAAGTCCAGGCCCGCGCCTTGCCGGGCGCGGTCGAGTTCGCCCAGTTCGCTGCCAAGCACGGCATCGCGGTAATCTACATCTCCAATCGCGCCAAGGATCTGGACGAAGCCACCCTGAGCAACCTGCGCCAAGTCGGTTTCCCGGTGAGTGGGCCGCAAGCCTTTCTGGGCCTCGGCACCGTGGTCGACGGTTGCGACCAGGCTGGCACCGAAAAGGGTTGCCGTCGGCAACTGGTCGCGCAGCATTACCGCGTGCTGATGCAATTCGGCGACCAACTCGGCGATTTCATCGACGTCAACGCCAACACCGCCGAGGGCCGTCGCAAGGCCGTCGCCGACTACCTGCCCTGGATCGGCACGCGCTGGTTCGTGCTGCCGAACCCCACCTACGGTTCATGGGAGCCGGCCCTGTTCAACAACGACTGGAGCACCCCGCCTGAACAGCGGCGCCAACTGAAAATCGACGCCCTGCGCTATCAATAAATATTTATATAAATCAATAAATTGAGCGATAAAACAAAAGTATTGCCTTAAATTTAACGAACAAGTAATATTTCACCTGCTGACCCCTGCTGACCAATCATTCTGCAGGCAAGGCCATTTCCCTTCCGGCTCTGCCGGATTTCCCCGTGAGGCCTCAAGCCCGCGGGGTTTTCTTTTATGGCATCGCGAAATCTTGCGCTCTGCTCTTGTTTCGATACCGCTGCGGCCCTTACCCTGCGCGATCACAACGCCGTGCGGTGCGCTCCGCTCCGCCGTCACTCATCGCGAGAACCTTCCATGCGCCTGCCCTCTCTCCGCTACGCCTTGTTGCCGTTATTCGCTACGCTGCTGCTGAGCGCCTGCCACGGCAAGGACGCAGCCTCGCAGCCAGGCGGCAGCACTCCGGAAGCGGCCTTGCAGGCCTCGATCGACCTGGTCAAGGCCGGTGATTTCAACGGCCTGTGGAAGCATTCATTGCCGCCGGCCGACTACGCCAACATGCGTGCGGACTGGAGTCATCACCAGCAGAATCAGCGACCGATCACGGCCGAGGATCG
This sequence comes from Rhodanobacter sp., assembly GCA_035943575.1. GTDB lineage: Bacteria > Pseudomonadota > Gammaproteobacteria > Xanthomonadales > Rhodanobacteraceae > Rhodanobacter. The sequence continues at coordinate 1,381 of DASZCB010000273.1, forward strand.
CGCCAAGTTCAACGAGACCATGCAAAAGCTCACCGGGCCGGATGCGGAGAACAAGCTGTACGCCGAACTGCAGCCGAAGCTGACCGGTATGGAACAGCAGTACAAGGATCAATTGCCGGTGCTGATCAGCGTCGGCGAGGCGCTGGTGAAAAACGGCGTCGCCCAGAGCAAGACCCTCAGCGAGACCCAGAAGAGCCAGGTCAGTGGCGTGCTCGACGTACTGGTGCCGTGGGTGCAGCAGACGCCGTGGTTCGATCAGGCCAAGGCCAAGCAGGCGGTCGGCGTGGCCGTGACGACCGCGCGCAAGCTGGATCTGAAAGATCCGGAGCAGCTGCGCGCGATGGATTTCGACACTGCAATGGGCAGGTACTCGACCGCCTATGCCGGCCTCAAGCAGCTGCTGACGATCTATGGTCTGTCGGTGGACGACACCTTGAATTCGATCAAGCTCACCCCGGTTTCCAGCAGCGATGGCCATGCGGTGGTGAAGGTCGACTACACCCTGCTCGGCAAGCCGCTGTCGACCGAGTCGAAGCTGGTGCAGCAGGACGGCCGCTGGTACAGCGAGGACATGCTGAACAACGCACGCAAGGCGCACCAGCAGTTGAGTGAGCCGGCCGCCGGTGGCAGCGTCAGTGTGCCGGCCGATGCCAGCGCCACGGCAAAACAAGACTGAACAGCGCAGCCGTTAGAATAGACGGATGCCGAATATCTCCAACGCCGATTCCACCACCACTCGCCAGCGCGCGCCCTGGTGGTTCAACCTGGCCGGCCAGCTGCTGCAGCCGTGGGTGCGCATACGCCGCGATCCGGCGGAACCGGCCACACTGCTGCAGGCCGGCGTGCCGGTCTGCTATGTAATCGAGCGCGACGGTTTTTCCGACGCGCTGATCCTGCAACGCGCCTGCCGCGAGGCGGGCCTGCCCAATCCGATGCAGCCGCTGGCGGGCACCCGCCGCAGACGCTCGGTGTTTGCGCTGGCGCGACGCGACGGCTGGATCTTCGGACGCAATCGCCAACGCGCGCCGAACGAACCGCTGCGGCAACTGGTGCGCTCGCTGGAAGGCGTGCCCGAGCGCGACATCCAGATCGTGCCGGTATCGATCTACGTCGGCCGCGCGCCGAGCCGCGACAGCGGCTGGTTCCGCGTGCTGTTCTCGGAAAACTGGGTGATGGTCGGCCGCTTCCGCAGGCTGCTGGCGCTACTGCTGAACGGGCGCGACACGGTGGTGCACTTCTCCGCACCGGTGTCACTGCGCAGCGTGCTGAACGAGTCCGGCGAGATCACTCCCGAACGCTTCTCGCGCAAGATCGCGCGGGTATTACGCACCCACTTCCACCGCATCCGCGCGGCAGTGATCGGGCCGGATCTGTCGCATCGGCGCACCGTGGTCGATGCCGTGCTGAATGCCGAACCGGTGCGCGCGGCGATCTCCGCCAGCGCCACCAAGGAAAAGATCAGCCACGCCAAAGCCTGGCGCAAGGCGCACAAGCTGGTGCTGGAGATCGCCGCCGACTACTCGCATCCGGTGGTGCGTTCGGTCTCGTTCCTGCTCTCGAATTTCTGGAACAAGCTGTACGACGGCATCGCCATGCACCACTTCGACAAGGCGCGCGCCGCCGCGCCCGGCTACGAAGTGGTCTACGTGCCCAGCCATCGCAGCCACGCCGACTACCTGCTGATGAGTTATCAGCTGCACGTGTCCGGCGTGGTGGTACCGCACATCGCCGCGGGCGCCAACCTCAACCTGCCGGTGATCGGGCCGATCCTGCGCCGCGGCGGCGCATTCTTCCTGCGCCGCAGCCTCAAGGGCAACGCGCTGTACTCGGTGGTGTTCAACGAATACCTGGCGCAGCTGATCGATCGCGGCGTGCCGATCGAATACTTCATCGAAGGCGGCCGCTCGCGCACCGGCCGGCTGCTGGCGCCGCGCGCCGGAATTCTGGCGATGACCGTGCGCGCGTTCCTGCGCGCGCCGCGACGGCCGGTGCTGTTCCAGCCGGTCTACATCGGTTACGAAAAGCTGATGGAAGGCAAATCCTACGCCGGCGAGCTCAGCGGCCAGCCGAAGGAAAAGGAATCGCTGTTCAACCTGCTGCGCGGCCTGAAAGTGCTGCGCCAGCGTTACGGCCATGTGGCACTGAACTTCGGCGAGCCGATCGAGCTGAGCCCGTTGCTGGATGCAGCCAGTGCCGACTGGCGCGCCAGCACCCTCGCACCGGATGCCAAGCCCGACTGGCTGCGCGGCGTGGTGGACGATCTGGCCGTGCGCATCCAGATCAACATCAACCGCGCCGCCGACGTCAATCCGATCAACCTGCTGGCGCTGGCCCTGCTCGCCACGCCGAAGCACGCGATGGCCGAAAGCGATCTGCTGGCCCAGCTCGAATTGAGCAAGACGCTGCTGGAGGAATTGCCGTATTCGGACCGCGTCACGCTGACCCCGATGAATCCGGCCGCGATCATCGCCTACGGCGAGCAGATGGGCTGGATCCAGCGCGTGCAGCATCCGCTGGGTGACGTGCTGACCGTCGAAGGCGAGCAGGCGGTACTGCTCAGCTACTTCCGCAACAACGTGCTGCACCTCACCGCCGCCGCCGCATGGGTCGCCTGCTGCTTCCTCAACAATCGGCGCATGTCGCGCAGCTCGGTACTGCGATTGGGCCGGATCATCTATCCGTTCATCCAGGGAGAGCTGTTCCTGGCGTGGGACGGCGAAGGCTTCTGCACGCAGCTGCAGGCGACGATCGACTTCTTCGTGCGTCGCGGCCTGCTCGAATCCACCAACGACGGCCGTACCCTCGAACGCAGCGCGGGCCAGGAAGACAGCGCCTTCCAGCTCAAGGTGATCGCGCGCAGCCTGATCCAGGCGTTCGAGCGCTACTACATCACTATCGCCGCGCTGGCCAAGAACGGCCCGCACACGATGACCGGCGCGGAGCTCGAGAACGCCTGCACGCTCACCGCGCAACGACTGAGCCTGCTCAACGAACTGTCCGCACCGGAGTTCTTCGACAAGGCGCTGTTCCGCGGCTTCATCCAGAAGCTGCGCGAACGTCGCATCGTGTGGACCGACGACG
>DASZCB010000274.1:0-4992 GCA_035943575.1 Rhodanobacter sp.
GCCGCGTTGACGATCGCGTCCACGTGCAAAGTTGTGATGTCGGCGTTGATGACCTTCAGGGGCATGGCTTCGCGGCGGGTGGCGCCTTATGCTTCAGGCGGGCATTCGGGTTGGCTGAGGTTGCAACGGATCATGGCGAAAACGGAAGACATCTCCTTCGGCTACCTGCTCAGCGATGTGACCTTGCTGTTCCGCAAGCATTTCGATCGGCGTGCGGTGAAATTCGGGCTGACCCGCGCGCAGTGGCGCGCGACCAAGATGTTGTACCACCGCGAAGGGCTGCGGCAAACCGAGCTGGCCGAGTTTCTGGAAATGGAGCCGATCGCGGTGGGCCGAGTGATCGATCGGTTGCAGGCCGCTGGTTTCGTCGAACGCCGACCCGACCCGAAGGATCGCCGCGCATGGCGGTTGTACGTTACCGAGCAGGCGCGCGTGATCGTCGGCGACATGGAGCTGATTGCGCGTGACCTGCGCAAGGATGCCACGGCCGGCATTGAGCATGACGAACTGCAGCAAGCGCTGGCGGTGATCGGCCGGATCAAGGACAACCTGCTCGCGCTGGAGCAGGACGGCGGCGGCATACCCTGAGATCGCGCGACGCGTGCCTGACGTATGTCGGGCTTTCTCGCGCAGCCGTTGGTCAACCAGATGCCGACCGCTGCGTTGTAACCAGATTGGCGCATCGTCATCATTGGCATGGCGGCTCCCCCAGCCGCGCAGAAACCCACCCGCAGCCGCCAAGTGTGGCGCGAAGATCGAGAATCTCCCACGCATGTCCCGGAAAAAGTCTGCACTGACAAAGTCTGCACTGATCGTGGTCGTGCTGAGTCTGGTTGCTTTGTCGGTTTTTTGGTACGGGCATCATCGGCAGGCTAGTGGCAAGTCTGCCGCCGCTCCTGCGCCCGTGCCGGTCAAGGTGGCCACGGCAACACTTGGCGATGTCGATCTCTCGCTCACGCAGGTGGGTAGTGTCGAAGCCTGGTCGACGGTCACGGTGAGTTCGCAGGTGAATGGTCAGATCCAGTCGCTGTCGTTCGTGCCGGGTGCGCATGTGCACAAGGGCGACGTGATCGCGAACATCGATCCGCGACCACTGCGGGCCGAACTCGATCAGGCCCGCGGCAACGTGGCGCGCGACGAGGCCAATCTGGTCAAGGCCAGGGCCGATCTGGCGCGTTACACCGCCATGCTCGCCAAGGGCTATGTGGCGCGGGCCGATTTCGACACGTTCAAAGCCAACCTTGGCGTCGCGGCGGCGGCATTGCAGTCCGATCGGGCAGCACAAGAACTGGCACAGACCCAACTCGGCTACACGCGCATCGTTGCGCCGTTCAATGGCGTGCTCGGTGCGCCATTGGTCTATCCCGGTGCCGTGGTCACGGCGAACAGCACCGGCATCGTTGTGCTCAACCAGATCGAGCCGGTATGGGTAGCGTTCGCGCTGCCGCAGGACAGCCTGCCTGCAGTGCGGCAGGCGCATGCGCGCGGCGCTGTCACCGTACAGGCGCAGCTGGACGGCGACAACAACAAGCCGATCAGCGGCACACTCGAGTTCATCAACAACGCGGTCGATGCCACCACCAGCACGATCACGCTCAAGGCTCGCTTCGATAATGCCGATGATCGACTGACCCCCGGCCAGTTCGTCAACGTGACATTGCCGACGACCCGCATCGCCAACGCCGTCTCGGTGCCGGTTGTGGCCTTGCAGAATTCCAGCAACGGCAGCTTCGTGTTCGTGTTCAAACCGGACGGCACGATCGAGCAACGTCCCGTGACCGCAGGCACCAGCACGGCCGATCGGGTGGTGATCGATAAGGGTCTGGCGGCCGGCGAGAAGGTGGTGGTCGACGGTCAGATGCTGCTGGTCAACGGCAGCCATGCGCGCATCAGCGCTCACTGAGGTGCGCGCATGAATCTGCCGGAACTCTGCATTCGCCGACCGGTGATGACCACGCTGCTGATGGCGGCGCTGCTGGTGTTCGGCATCGTTGGTTACCCGCAGTTGCCGGTCAACGAACTGCCCAATGTCGACTTCCCGACCATCAGCATCTCGGCCAGTTTGCCCGGCGCCTCGCCGCAGACCATGGCCTCGGCCGTGGCCACGCCGCTGGAAGCGCAGCTGTCGACCATCGCCGGCATCAGCCAGATGAGTTCGACCAGCGCGCTGGGCTCCACCTCGATTACGCTGACGTTCGAGCTTGATCGCAGCATCGACGGTGCAGCACAGGACGTGCAGGCTGCCATCTCGGCAGCGCAGCGCCAGTTGCCGACGCAGATGCCGACACCACCGACGTTCCGCAAGGTGAATCCGGCCGACGCGCCGATCCTGTTTATCGCGGTGACCTCCTCGACGCTGCCGTTGTCGACCGTCGACGATTACGGCGAAACCGAACTGGCTCAACGTCTGTCGATGGTCGACGGCGTGGCCCAGGTGAGCGTGTACGGTTCGCAGAAGTACGCGGTGCGCATCAACGTCAATCCGGATCGGCTTGCCGCGGCGGGCATCGGCATCGATGAGGTGAAGAGTGCAATTGCCGCCGCCAACGTCAACCAGTCCACCGGTTCGCTGTACGGCACGCGGCAGCAGTTGCCGGTTAGCAGCGATGGCCAGTTGATGCGCGCGGCGGCATACAACAATGTGGTGGTGGCCTACCGCAATGGTGCGCCGGTGCGGCTGGGGAATGTCGGCCATGCCGACGACAGCGTACAGAACGACCAGAGCGCGAGCTGGTACAACGGCGAGCGCTCGATCCTGCTGGCCGTGCAGCGCCAGCCCGGTGCCAACACTGTCGACACGGTGGATCGCATCAAGGCGCTGCTGCCGGGCTTCTCGGCCACGTTGCCGCCGTCGGTGAAGCTCAATGTGCTGTACGACCGCTCGCAATCGATCCGCGCCTCGGTCGACGATGTGCAGTACACCTTGCTTCTGGCCGGTGTGCTGGTGGTACTGGTGATCTATCTGTTCCTCGGCAATCTCTCGGCCACGCTGATTCCCGCCGTGGCGCTGCCGATCTCGGTGATAGGCACCTTCGGCGTAATGTTCGCGCTCGGTTACAGCCTGGACAATCTGTCGCTGCTGGCGTTGACGCTGGCGGTCGGATTCGTGGTGGACGATGCGATCGTGATGCTGGAAAACATCGTCCGGCACATGGAAACGGGCATGACGCCGTACGAGGCGTCGGTGAAGGGCGCCAACGAGATCGGTTTCACGATCATCTCGATGACGTTGTCGCTGATTGCCGTGTTCATCCCGGTGATGTTCATGGGCGGCATCGTCGGCCGTCTGTTCCACGAGTTCGCGGTAACCATCAGTGTGGCGATTCTGGTCTCCGGCGTGGTGGCGGTGACGCTGACGCCGATGCTGTGCAGCCGTTTCGTCAAGGCGCACGGTCATGAAAAGAAAAACTGGCTGATCGCCCGTTTCGATCGCGGCTTCACGGCCGTGCAGAATGGCTACACGCGCAGCCTGCACTGGAGCATGCAGCGGTCGCGCTGGGTACTCGCCGTATTTGGACTGAGCCTCGCGGCGACTGTCCTGCTGTTTTACGTGACGCCGAAAGACTTCATTCCCGCCGGCGACAGCGGCCAGTTGCGCGTGAATACGCAAGGCCCGGATGGTGCTTCTTTCGACGAGATGGTGATTCGCCAGCAGCAGCTGGCAGAGATCGCCAGCAAGGATCCGAACGTCGCTTCGTACATGTCGTCGGTGGGTGCCGGCGGCTCGCGCGCTACCGTAAACAACGGCTCGCTGCTGCTGGTGCTCAAGCCGGCCAGTGAGCGGCAGACGCCGGACCAGATCATCGCCGAGCTGCGCAAAAAGTTCGCCCAGGTACCTGGCGTCAAGGCCTTCATTCAGAACCCGCCAGCGATCCAGATCGGCGGCCGCCAGTCCAATTCGCAATACCAGTACACCTTGCAATCGACCGATCTTGACGCGTTGAACAGCTGGAGCACCAAGGTGACCCAGGCGTTCCAGCAGCTGCCCGGCTTTCTCGATGTCACCAATGACCTGGATCTCAACAGTCCGTCGATCGAGGTCAAGGTGAACCGCGAGAAGCTGGCGCCGCTCGGGCTGACCATGGCGCAGGTGCAGTCGGCGCTGGGCACGGCGTTTGGTGCCAATCAGGTTTCCACGATTTACAGTGCGGCGACCCAGTACTGGGTGATTCTGCAGGTCGATCGTTCGATGCAGAACGATCCGGCGGTCCTGTCACGGTTGTACGTGACCTCCAGCAGCGGCACGCTGGTGCCGCTGTCCACGGTGGCCAGTTTTGCCCGCGAGCCGCAGGTACTCACGGTGAACCATCAGGGCCAGCTGCCGGCAGTGACGATATCGTTCAATCTTGCCGCGGGTGTGTCGCTGAGTGATGCCGTGGCCAGCATGAATGGTGCGATGGCCAAGATCGGTCTGCCGGCAACGATTTCCGGCAGCGTGCAGGGCACCGCCCAGGCGTTCCAGGACTCGATGCAGGGCATGGGTCTGCTGCTGCTGTTGGCGGTGTTCGTAATCTATCTGGTGCTCGGCATCTTGTACGAGAGTTTCATCCATCCGTTGACCATTCTGTCCGGCCTGCCGGCTGCTGGTGTGGGTGCGTTGCTCACCCTGGTGCTGTTCCACGCCTCGCTGGATCTGTTCGCCTTCGTCGGCATCGTGATGCTGGTCGGCATCGTCAAGAAGAACGCGATCATGCTGATCGACTTCGCGCTGGAGCGGCAGAATGTCGAGAACATGCCGCCGCACGAGGCCATCTTCGAAGCCTGCAAGGTCCGCTTCCGTCCGATCATGATGACTACGATGTCAGCGTTTGCCGGCACGCTGCCGATCGCGCTGGGTATCGGTGCCGGCGCGGAGACGCGACGCTCGCTCGGCCTGGCCGTGGTCGGCGGCTTGGTCGTCTCGCAGGTGCTTACGCTGTATCTGACGCCGGTGATCTACATCTACATGGATCAGTTGCAGCAGCGCTTCCATCGGGCCGGCAAGGCCAAGAC
>DASZCB010000275.1:0-5230 GCA_035943575.1 Rhodanobacter sp.
TGTAGGCCAAGTCGGCGAGAGCCATATCTGTGCTTGATGCGATGGCCGCGAGCAATCGTTGTACTTGTTCGCGCAACCGATCTTCGTGACGTGCCGATAGCACGATCAGTGCTGGGCCATGTGCGGCTTGCGATACGGCGGGGGCGACGTATTCCTCGATCACCACGTGCGCATTCGCACCACCTGCGCCGAACGAGGAGATACCGGCGATCCGCGGTCCTTCCCGTTTCGCACCACCTACCTCCAGCATCGGCCGTGGCCATGCGGCGAGTTCCTGCTGCACTACGAACGGTGTGCCGTCAAAGTCGATATTCGGATTCAACACACGCGAATGCAGGCTCGGCACCAGTTGCCGATGCTTCAGTTGCAGTAGCACCTTGGTCACGCCAGCAATACCCGCCGCGCTTTCGCAATGGCCGATGTTGGATTTGGCCGAACCGATGGCGCAGAACTGGGTGTCTTGGGTCCAGTTCCGGAACGCCTTGGAGAGCCCAGCGATCTCGATGGGGTCGCCCAGGCTGGTGCCGGTGCCGTGCGCTTCGATATAGCTCACCGCGCGTGCATCGATCCCACCTTCACGCAGCGCCCGTTCAATCACCTTCGCCTGCGCGTTGGGATTGGGCACGGTGTAGCCGTTGGTCTTGCCGCCGTGATTGATCGCCGTGGCCTTAATCACGCCGTAGATGTGGTCGCCGTCGGCTTTGGCCTGTGCCAGCGGTTTGAGCAGAACGGCACCCACGCCCTCACCCGGTACATAGCCTTCGCCACCTTCGCCAAAACTCTCGCAGCGGCCCTTGCCGGAGATGAACTTGCCCTGCGCCAGCATCAGGTATTTGTTCGGGTGCACCGACACGTTCACACCGCCGGCAACGGCCACCGCGCAACCACCGCGTTGCAGACTCTGGCAAGCCAGGTGGATCGCCGTCAGCGACGACGAGCACATGGTGTCCAGCGCCATGCTGGGGCCGTTGAAGTTGCAGAAGTACGAAATACGATTGGCAATCGATGCCGGGTGACCCGGCACAGCGATCGGTCGTCCTAACGCTTGCTCTTGCGCGCCATACAGTTGGTATTCCTCATACATCACGCCGACGAACACACCGACATTGCTTTCTTCGGCGACGTTGTCGCGGGTGTAGCCGGCGTCTTCCAGCGTGGCGTGGACGCACTCCAGGAACAGCCGTTCCTGCGGGTCCATCAGCTCCGCTTCGCGCGGCGAGATGTTGAAGAACAGCGGATCGAACAAATCGACGCCGTCGATAAAGCCGCCCCACTTGCCATAGGTTTTGCCGGGCTTGCTACGGTCTTCGTCGTAGTAGCGCTTATGGTCCCAGCGTTCCGGTGGAATCTCGGTGATGCTGTCTTTACCCTGGCTCAGATTGGCCCAGAACTGCTCGAGATTGCCAGCCTGCGGGTAGCGCCCAGCCACGCCGATGATAGCGATCTCGCCGACCTCGTCGCGGACATCCTTACTGATCCGGCTGCGTGTTTCATAACGCGAGCGGCGGCTTGGCGGCGCAGCAACGGTCTTATCGACCTTGCTCGCCGAAGGCGTCGACGCAACGGCTGCGACGGCGCGGCTTTCACCCAGCAACGCGGTCATCGCGGCCTGATGGTTCTGCACAAAATATCCGCTCAACGCGGCAATCGTTTGATATTCGAAGAACAGCGTTTTTGGCAGCGGCCCGAATTGCTTTTCCAGGGCGCGGGTCAAATCCAGCACCAGCAGCGAATCGATGCCATAGGTTTCCATCTGCGCCCGCGGATCGATTCTATGGGTCGGCAGTTTCAATGTCGCCGACAGAAAGCGCACGAAATAGCGCGTAGCTCTTTCCTGGATATCGTCCGTAGCATCGGTGACACTGACCGCGACAGCTGTTTTCTCCAACTCCATTGACACCGGCTGCGGTACCGAATCACTCACTTGATGACCCTCCAGATGGCTTGTCACGTCTTCCGAGTCCGCATTGTGAGTACGGCCGCCCGTCGGCAGAGTGGTCAATGCCCGCAGGCCTAGTTGTTTGAATCGCAGGCACGGCACGCCGTTGTCATCGCACAAGTCAATGTCGACGCTGTGCACGGCATCGCTGCTTGCGCGACCGGCGCTGTGCCGAACCACCGCCCACATGCTGGACGTGCAAGGGGCAAGCACGTCCAGTGCACCCAAGGCGAACGGCAGCATCAGGGTCAGATCGCCTGCGTTTGCGCTTATCTGCAAACCGACCGATGCCTGCAGCGCGGCATCGAGCATGCTGGGATGCAGCAGGTAACTATCCTTCGACGCCTGCACCGAGGCCGGCAGCATTATCCGCGCCAACGCCAATTGCTTGCCGACGAACAGTTCGCTCAAACCCTGGAAGCCATCTCCGTAGTGCAAACCCAATTCGTCGAACACGGCATAGCACTGCGCGGCATTCAGGTGTGTCTGCGTGCATTGTTGACGCAAGGCCGCCAAGTCGTGGATCGCAGGAGTGGTGTCCTCGATGACATCGGTTACCACGCCGCGGCCATAGACAATCTCGCCATCGGCGATATCGGCGTGAATCTCGTAGCCGATCTCACCGTTGCCTTCCGGATACAACGAAAGATGCAGCTCCAGCCCTTCATTGCCGACGAGCGCAGGACGTGCCCATACGACATCCTTCAAATGCAGCTTGCCGGCGCCGTCCATCGCTTCGCTCGCCGCGAAACGCGCCATTTCCAACTGAGCCACACCGGGCAATACCGGCTTATCCAGCACCACGTGATCGGCAAGGAAAAATTCATTGCCGTCAAAACGGCTGCTGAAACGCGGCCCTGACAAGTTCGATGAATTGCGCTGCATCAATGGATGCAACATGGCGCTCACAGCAGGCGCCGTTGACAGGCCGGCATGCCCTGCCGGGACCCAATAGCTTTCCTTGGCAAAGGAGTAAGTCGGCAAGCTGATACGGCGCGGTTTGCGGTCGCCGTAGAGGCTGTTCCAATCAAGCCCGTAACCCTTCACCCACAAATCGAGCAGCTTGCCGAACTTGCCTTTTTCGACCCAGCTTCGAACGGTATGGGCCATGTCTTCATCGGCCGAGAACGCGGCCATGGCATCTTTGTTGCGCCTGACTTGTCCGTGATGGAGTTCGTCTGCGCCACTGTTATCGGTTAGGAAGCGCGTCAGCTTGTCGCGCAAGTCGGCCAGCGAGTCGACCACGAGACCCAGCCGTTCTTCCATCGCTTCACGACCAACCTGCAACGTATAGGCCAGATCGGCCAGCCGGATCTCTGACTCTGCTTGCGGCGAGCCGATAAATGCGAGCATCTGCTGTACCTGCTCACGCAGACGTTCTTCATTGCGTGCCGACACCACCACCACGGCCGGGCCATCCGCGACCGGAGCCGTAGCCGTCGAAGGAATGTATTCCTCCAGCACCACGTGGGCATTCACGCCACCGAAACCAAACGAACTCACGCCGGCGCGGCGCGGCAAGGCCTGGCCGTATGCATCACGTATCGCCGTCCATTCGCGAGCCTCCTGCACCACGTAGAACGGACTGTCGCTCAAATCGATATAGGGATTGAGGCTATCGCTGTGCAGGCTTTTCACCAGCGTCTTATGCTTCATCTGCAGCAAGACCTTGATCACGCCGGCCACACCGGCCGCCAGTTCCAGGTGGCCGATATTGGTCTTGACCGAGCCCAATCCGCAGTGCTGATCGGTCACGTTGCTTTCGCCAGTGGCGGCGTACAACTCTTTGAATGCGGCCCTCAGGCCATTGATCTCGACCGGATCACCCAGTGGGGTGCCGGTGCCGTGCGCTTCGATATAGGTCACGCTGCGCGGATCGATACCCGCCTGCTGGTGGGCCCGCCGGACCACCGCTGCCTGCGCCTTCGGATTGGGTGCGGTCAACGAATTGGCGCGACCGCCATGGTTCTCCGCGGTGCCGCGGACCAAGCCATAGATATGATCGCCATCGCGCTCGGCAGCTGACAACTTCTTCAACACCAGCATGGCGACGCCTTCGCCGCGCACATAGCCGTTGGCCTCGCTGGAGAAGGTCTTGCAGCGGCCGTCCTCGCTCAGCATGCCGGCCTTGTTGAAGCTGATATGCAGCTCTGGATTGACGATGGTGTTCACGCCACCGGCAATCGCCATACCGCAGTCGCCACGCTCGATCGCCAATATCGCCCGCCGCAACGCCACCAGCGAACTGGAGCAAGCCGTTTCCACCGGCTCGCTTGGGCCGTGGAAGTTGAGGAAGTAACTCATCCGGTTAGGCCCCACCGAGGCTACCGCCCCGGTCGAGGAATAACCTTCAATGGCCATCCGGGCACGGCTGATCAAGGCGCTATAGCCACTCGCCATGGTGCCGACATAGATTGCCGTATCGCTGCCCGATAGCGCGGGTCCGGCATAGCCGGCATCTTCCAATGCCTTCCAGACATGCAGCATCATCAAGCGCTGCTGTGGGTCCATCAGCTCGGCTTCCTTCGGCGAGATGCCGAAGAACATCGGATCGAATTTATCGACCCCGTCGATAAAGCCGCCCCAGATGATATTGGCCCTGTCCTCCGCGCGCGCGCGGTCGCCATGCCAGGCCCGCCAGTCTTGCCGTTCGGGTGGAATCTCGGTGATGCAATCCTTGCCGTCGAGCAGGTTGCGCCAGAAGGCCCCGATGTCGCGCGCCTGCGGAAACTGACCACTCATGCCGATGATAGCGATGGGTTCGTCAACAAGCTGGCTGCGGCTGGCGACAGGCGCCGTTATGGCAGCGCTGAAACGGCTGCGACTACGTGAGCGGATACGCTCGAACACTGGCGCGGGTGCCGCTACGGCAGCTACCGCCGGCGCTGCCACCGTGTTGTTTGCCGCCGAAAATCGCGGCGCCAAGGCGGCGTGATGTTCGCGCGCCAGATAGTCAGCCAGGCCATCGAGTGTCGAGTATTCGAAGAAGATCGTCGGCTTCAGTTCAAGCCGGTATTGCTGATTCAGGGCGTTGCCGAATTCAGTCAACGAGATCGAGTCGAAACCGTACTCGCTCAAAGCGGTTTCGCCGTCGATGTCCTCCGGCTTGACCTTGATCAGCGATGACACCATGCCGACCAGCGTCCGCTTCACCTTCTCTGATAAGGCCTGATCTTGTGAGATGTGTTCTTGTGAAGCGTGTTCTTGTGGGGCGTTCAGTGGCAGCGCACGATTGTTCGCACCACCATCGTTGGCCGCAGCAGACGGCAACGCTGCGGCTGTCTCTCGTGG
>DASZCB010000276.1:0-2515 GCA_035943575.1 Rhodanobacter sp.
GCATTGGTCGGTCATCCGCACAGCGAAGGTGAGGTGTACAACGCGGCCAGCCTGCTGCGCGAAGGGCGCATTGAAGTGACCGCGCACAAGCAGGCATTGCCGAACTACGGCGTGTTCGACGACAAGCGCTATTTCCGTCCCGGTCACGAGACGGCCACCGCGATGATCGACGGCGTGCGTGTGGGTCTGTTGATCTGCGAGGACATTTGGCAGCCCGAGCCAGCGGCGCAAGCCGCCGCAGCCGGTGCGGAACTGCTGGTGGTGATCAACGCATCGCCGTGGGACAGTGCCAAGCAGGCTGGGCGCGAAGCGGTGTTGGCGTCGCGCGCGCGCGAAACCGGCTGCGCGATCGTGTATCTCAACCTGGTCGGTGGCCAGGACGAGGTGGTCTACGACGGCGCCTCGCTGCTGGTGAACGGCGACGGCGCGATCGCCGCGCGCGCACCGGCGTTCGTCGATGCATTGCTGTGGGCCGAGTTCGACCCGGCCACGCGCTCGTTGTCGGCGGAAAACTGGCCGGTCGCGGCCGACCGCTCGATCGAGGCCACGCTGTATGCCGCGCTGGTGCGCGGCACCCGCGACTACATCGACAAGAACGGTTTCGGCGGCGTGTTGCTGGGCCTATCCGGTGGTATCGACTCGGCACTGACCTTGGCGCTGGCGGTCGACGCGCTGGGTGCGGATCGTGTGACGGCGGTAATGATGCCCACGCGCTACACCTCGCAGCTGTCGCTGGATGGCGCCCGCGCGCAGGCGGAAATGCTCGGCGTGAATTATCACGTGATCGACATCGAGTCGACTTATCAGTCGTTCGTCGATGCGCTGACGCCCGCGTTCGCCGGCAAGCCTGCCGATACCACCGAGGAAAACCTGCAGTCGCGCACCCGTGGCGTGATGCTGATGGCACTGAGCAACAAGCACGGCCGATTGTTGCTGGCGACCGGCAACAAGAGCGAGATGGCGGTCGGCTACGCCACCTTGTACGGCGACATGTGCGGCGCCTATGCGCCGCTGAAGGACGTCTACAAGACCGTGGTGTACCAGCTGTCGCGCTGGCGTAATACGCATGCCGCGAGCATCGGCGATGGCGATGCGATTCCCACTGCGGTGATCGAGCGACCGCCGTCAGCCGAGCTGCGCGACAACCAGACCGACCAGGATTCGCTGCCACCGTATGACGAACTGGATGCCATCCTCGAACGCTTCATCGAACGCGAGCAGTCGCAGGCGGAGATCGTGGCGCAGGGATTCCACGCCAACACCGTGCGCCGGGTGGTGCGGCTGGTGCTGCTGAACGAGTTCAAGCGCCGGCAGTCGGCACCGGGACCGCGCGTGACCACCCGCGCGTTCGGTCGCGAACGGCGGTATCCGATCACGTCGGGATGGCGCTGAGTAGGGAGCCCCATTAAAAAAGCCGGCGAGAGCGCCGGCTTTTTTATTCAGACGAATCGATGGCCGCTCAATGATGGCCCGAGAACGGCACCATCTTGCGCAGGGTGGACGGCGCATGCGGCCACTTGGCGTCAGTCAGGTAGGGGTGGTTCGGGTAGTTCAGTGCCAGCACCTGGCGGGTCTGGTCGGCCAGGGTCTTCTGATCCAGTGCCAGATAGCTGCGGGTGAGGATGGCCAGCGCGTCGCCGGTCTGCGGCGCCTCCTGGTAATGCTCGACCACGTATTGCGAGCGATCGGCCGCGGCAACGTAGGCCTTGTTGCGCAGGTAGAATTCGGCCACATTGATTTCGTACTGCGCCAGCACGTTGCGCAGGTAGATCATGCGCTGGCGCGCGTCGGCGGTGTAGGCACTGTCGGGGAAGCGACGCGACAGCTCGGAGAAGTCGTCGAACGCCTGCAGGTTGTAGCCCTGATCGCGACGCGCCTGCGAACCTTCCCGGTTGATAAAGCGCTCGATCGCGCCGCTGGTGCGATCAAAATTGATCAGACCACGCAGGTAGTAGGCATAATCAACGTGTTTCTGGGTCGGATAGGTCTTGATGAAGCGATTCACCGTCGACAACGCATCATCCGGCTGGTTGTCCTTGTACTGCGAATAGGCCAGATCGAGCTGGGCCTGTTCGTTGTACTCGCCCGACGGGAAACGCGCGATCAGGCGCTGATAGGCCTTGGTGGCAGCGGCGTAATCGGAGTTCTGCAGCGAGGCATGGGCGTTGTTGTACAGCGCGTCCACCGGCATGGTGTCGATGGTTTCCTGCTTCGACTTGAACATCGAGCAAGCACTCATCGACACGGCGAGCGCGAGCACCGCGAGCACTTTCAGGGCAGGCAATTTGAACATCGACAGCTTGGGCAAGCCCATAGATAGGCGCATAGGAATGAATTCAGATGTTTGAACGAAAAGGCATGATAGCCGAAACCGGCCACAGCCCGCGGTGCGCGGCATGACCACGATCCGGCACGAGGCGGAGGTGCCACTGGCCGCAGCAGGACGCAGGTTCGACCAGGCTTTGGCCGAGATGTTCCCGGATTATTCGCGTTCGCGGCTCAGCGGCTGGATCAA
>DASZCB010000277.1:0-5031 GCA_035943575.1 Rhodanobacter sp.
GACGCGTGAGCGACTCGGCTGTCTCGCCGGACAGTATCGCGATACCTCCCGTTTGGCTCGGCAGGGGCCACGCTGGAATACCAAAGTTCGTACCGCTTGTGGTGACGGCTTGCTTGAATGCGGTCCATTGCGATGGCAGCACGCTTAGCAAGCCGGGGTCTTGGCACAGCACCAGCATGCTGCCGATGCGATGCAAGGTATCGCCCGCCACGGTGGTGTAGGCACGCGTCACGCTGCGATCACCATAGTGGAGAGGAACACTCAGCGGTGTGCCGGGATCGATCTCCACTGATTCGCCCGCATCGCGCATCGCTGCGGATAGGCTGGGGTTAAGGATGGCGATGGCCTGTGCATACCAGGCGGGCATGTCGGGCCACGCGGGCATGTCGGGCGAGACCGGCAAGGTCGACTGCGACAGGTCCGGATCGGCATAGCGCACGAAGAACAGCGCCGCGGTCTGATTCAGATCGAAGCCGCCGTTGGCCGGTGGCGAAAAGATCTGGGCTGGCAGTGCGAAGCTGCGCCCTTCCTCCAGCAAATTGGGGTTCTGGCCCAGCGCGTATCCGCTCGATCCGGGCGGTGGCGCGTAAGCGAACAGGCTGGCTACGTTAGCGATGTTGAATAGCGCGACGAGGTCGCTCAACGCGATATCGGGCGAACCGACGGCGCGGGACACGTTGCCCAGTGACCACGCGGCCTGCTTCAAAGTAATGCCGGGGTTGTCCTGCACCAGCATTTCGGGACTCACGCCGATAAGCGGCGCCGGATTCAACGGACTCCCCACCGCTGTGGTGGCAATGTTCTGCTCTATGCCGAGATTGAGGAAAAGCAACTCGGCAGCGGTGGCGCCGACGCGGACAGCCACGCTCTGCACCGTGTCGCCGGCTTCCTTGATGCAAGGCACGGCGGCGGTCGCGAAAGTTTTCGCCGCATCCGACAAACTCATACTACCGGTCAACGTCACTGGTGCGTTGGTGAGCTGCTTCTGCGCTTCGTTGATGGCGGCCTTGACCAGCATCTGGCAGAAGTCGCGGAACAGATAGATGGCGAAGGATTCGTACTGGGCAGGATCGTCCGTTGCAGCAGGCGTGCCGCCGCCGTTCACCGGGAAGTACGGGTCCAGAATGGCACTTACACCGGCTTCATAAGCCGCCCCGACCGCGTTGTAGGTCGAGAAGTCGCGAGCGCCCGCCTGCGGCGAGGTCCATGCGAGGCCCGGCGGCATGGGGAACAACATGGCGCCCTTGTCAGCCGGCATCGGACCTGCAGGCACGCCGCCGACGAGAAATTTCAGATTGGTGTGGAAGAAGGTATTAAGTTGGCTCATCGCGAAGCCTGCCGTCGCGGTCTCGGGCAAGCTGAGCTGTTCGGCCAGCAGCGCCAGCTGTGCCGCGTTCACGCTGTCCTGCGGCGAACTGGGGCCATCGGGCAACGCATAGAGCGCGTAGCGCATCAGCGCGGTAACGAGCAAGTCGGCCGGCAGTGGATCGTTGTTGCTGAGCCGCGCACTGCGCATGACTGTGCCTTGCACGGTCTTGGCGTCCGGCGCCATGCCGGTGTCCGCATAGAGCAGAAACGCAAGGCGATAGTCCGGATTGGCATTGGCGGGCACGCCGCCAGCCCAATCGACCGGCACCTGCCCTACCGTGATGTAAGGCAGCATGGTCAACGCGGCACTCTGCTGGCTGCCGAACACCAGCATCGCTGGCTGCCAGTCGAGCAGGTAGTCGCTGTCGTTCGCGCTGAGGCCGAGGGCGATGCGCTTTCCGCGCAATCGCGTCATGTAACCCTGCCGCATCAAGGCACCGCGCTGCGCGTGCCGCGGTACGGACAACCAGACACCGGCACGCGTCGCGCCGGTACCGCCGCTGCCGTTGGCCAGGATCCACGGCGTCGGGCTGGAGGAGCCGATGGTGAAGCCCATTTCCAGCGTGACCGAGAAATGGAAGCTGATGCGGATAAAGAGAATCTTCACCGATGCTTCGGCGCGTACCCCGACCGAAAAATCCAGCAGAATGGGGCGGTAACTCTCGAACACCACCATCGCCTGCGCGAAAGCCTCTAGCGTCACACTCGCACTGATGATGACGAAATCCACTCGCCCATAGACCTTGCCGTGGATCGCCACGATGCCTTGCGCGCGATAGTAGGTCGCCGGTGTACCGCCGCTGCTGGTCGGATTGAACCACGCAAGCACGCCCTGAAAGATGACTTCGATCTGTACATAGGCACCACCGGAGAGGATGCCCACGTTGATCTCGCGTCCTACGCCCGCGGCAAGACCCACACCCAGCTCGATCACCGGTGAGAAATTGCCGTTGGTGATCTTCGGTACGCTGGTCGATGTATCGCCGTTGAGCACGCCGAAATAGAAACCGCCGCGGCCAATGAAGATGCCTGCCTGCAGCGAGAACGAACGGCTGTAGTCGCGGTTGTAAGGAAAACCCAGATCGATCTTGAAGTTACCGTTGGTGTAGATCTCGATCACCGCGATGCCCAGCGTCAGCGACACCGCGCCGAGCTGGATGGTACGGAAGGCGTCGGGCACGCGCAGTTCAATGCGATACATCCCGATGTCGTTGGTGATCTTCTTGTAGAGGATCTCGAAGCGCAGTCCGGCAAGCGAGCCCGCTCGTTCACCGCCCAGGGCGATGGATAAACCGTAGAGCTTCGGATCATTGAAAATGATGCCCAGATCCAGCGTGTTGAGCAGACCGATGTCCAGTCCCATCAGCCACTGGCTGTCATCGGCATAGACCAGACCGGTGCCAGCAAGCGGATCTTTTCCAGGCTCCGGCTTTTTCATGGCAGCACGCAGCGCCGCTATGCTTGCTGCAACGGTATCGGGCGTGGGGCCGCCGAAGGTCACCCGCTGACCAATGCCAAGGAAGCGCAGATCGACCGTCGAAGATCCCTGCCCCGGCACACTGGGCGGGGTGCCGTCGACCACGTCCCAGCTCAGCGGATCGGCGGCGCTGTAAGACTGGCCGAAGAAATTGCCGGTAAGAATCAGCTCGACCTTGCCCTGCCCTGTACCGCGGCGGTAGCGCGCGCCCACCGTGTCCACGCGCATCACGCCAAGGTCCACCTCGGCATTGAACACGAACTCGACGACGTTCTCCTGCGGATCCAGTGTCAGCACGAAGCGCGACAGATCCACGCGCTTGAGCAGATCCCATGGCGGATCGAGCGAAAACCCAAGCGTCGGCGCGGCGAGATTGACCAGATATTCGAGAATGTCGCCGAGCGTAATGCCGCCGAGCTGCACCGATACCACCTGGTGCCGCTGGTTTTCTTCGCCCCGCCACGCGGTGACGGCTTGCGCCCACAGCTCGCCGAACATTACTTTGAACAAATAGGTGGGCTCCACCACCCCGATATCCATCGCCACCATGATGGCGATCTTGTTCACCGCGAAGCTGCCTGCCAGAGTGCCGGTGACCGGCAGACTGGTACTGGTGCGCGCGATGTCGGCGCTGGCCGAGGCGCTGATCGACAGCGTGGTACCGAACAGTTCCGGATTCCAGCGCATCGAAGCGGTGCCGCCAAAGGTATACGCCCCGGTGCCGGTGGCGAAAGTCGCGTCCATGCGATCGATCAACAAGTGCGGGACGTAGTCGGGCACCTGGTACGAGGGATCGCCCTTGATGAACCGCGCAACCATCTGGGTGAGATCGATCGATGTGCCGGGATAAAGCTGCGCGGCAAACAGCCAGCCTTTTGGGTCCTCGCTCCCCTGCAGCGGATACTCCGCGCTGAGTCGCAGCTGCGGGTCGTCATACGCGTCGGCCCCCGCGCCTTTGAGGAAGAACACGCCTGCGATGCCGCCGCCGACACGCCCGCCTCGCGCCTGTATCCACATTTCCAGGCGCTCCAGCGAGATGCCTACCGTGCCCACCTGCATGATGGTCCAGGCCTGATCGGGCTGCGGGCTTTCGGGCGTGCCGAACAGTATCTGCGCCTGGCTTCCGTAGACCTGCCCGATGGGATCGGCAGTGAACGACAGCGCGGTGACATTCATATTGGCCGGCACCAGAGGAATGCTGCCGCCGAAATAATCGGCGAAGGCCCGGCCGATCGGAATGTAGTCGCCATCGCGCATGGCGCCCGAGATGTAGAAGCTCGGAATGGACAGGAGCACATCAATCGTCACGCTGCCGTCCGGCGACATCGGCACAGGCAACGATGACGACGATAGCGGCATCGGCGAAGAAGGCAGCGCAGGCGCTCCCTGCAACGAGCCATCGCCACCGAACTGGATGGAACCGAATACGGTGCCCGTCAGCAGGTAGATGCTTTCCATCCTCCCGGTGTTCGGATTGCGTGCCAGCGTAGAACCCCAGACCCAACGGATGCCCACGTCCTTGAACGATACGAAAGGTACTGGCGGTACCCATGGCCGGTTGGACTTGATGCTGAGAGCAAACGTGCGCAGCGAGAACTGAGGCAAGGCGTCGCCCGCAGCCGCGTTCCACAGTTCAACGTCGACTTCGGCGAAATGGAATTCGCTAAGCAGCGGAAAATCCATGGGTATAGGCAACTCGACACCGAACATCCGAGTCAATGAGGCCAGGCCCTGGGTCAACGAGGATGTCGTGGGATCGAATTGCGCACTGAAGGACCAGGTTCGGCCGGCCGACAGAATCCGTGTTGAGATCACACCGGACAGCCCGCCTCCAAGGGTGAACTGACCGCTTAGGAGCAGTGATGAATAGCCCGTGTGGCCCAGCACGGGATCGGTCAATCGCTCCACCGATATATTCAGGCTCAACGCATTCGCGCTGAATGGATCGGGCCCGTCCACCCCCGGCACCTTGTTGCCGCTGAGCATGTTGGTCGAACTGCCCTGTGCCGTCAGCAACATGAGCGGGAAATCGTTGGTGCTCGCAGGCATCTGCAGCGTGCCTTCAAGACGCAGCGGCCACGGCGAAAGCAAGCCAAGCTTGTTACCAATATCCGGATCTGCGAATTCGGGCAGAAATCCCAGAAGCCTGAGTTGCTCGCCTACCCCATTGCGACCGATGAACGAAG
>DASZCB010000278.1:0-2774 GCA_035943575.1 Rhodanobacter sp.
CCTGCACTACAGACTCGACGCGGGCTTTTTCGTCGTCGCTGTCGACCGGTCCGCGCAGCGTGACGACGCCATCGGCCGTCACCAGCTTCACGTTGTGCGCCGACATCGACAGAGCCTTGTCCTTGACGATGGCATGGCGCACGGCAGCCGCCAGCTTGATATCGGCCTTGTCATTGGGCTGGTCGAACGGCGTGGTCGTCTGCGATGAACGATCGCGCGCGTTCACGCCCGAGTTGTCGGCCGGAGCCGACATCGCGGCTGCGCTGCTGGCCGCATGTTGCTGCGCGTAAACATCAGTGGTTGTCGCCAGCGCCAGGGCCAACGTCGTTGTTGAAAGGAGAATGGCAGAAATGTGGCGCATGGATCCTGTCCTTTGAAAGAGAACCGCAAAGTCGACTGCAGAGCGGAGGTCCGTTATCCGGTGAGGCGGGTGAAGCTCGCGTGCAACAAACCTGATTGCGCCGATAACAACGGCGCTGGCGTCTGAATTTTTTCATCCAATATAGGACGCGCCCGGTTTCCGATATCTCGACCCGACGCACATCGCTCGACGCACATCGGGTGAGGCAACACCAAGTCCACTGCACGTGCCCTTCATGGCGAACGCCGCACTCTTCCCTTGCGCGCCCGCCGCAATGAAATGATGGGCTCGCATCGGCATCAGCTCGTGAGCGCGATCGCATGCTTCGCAAAACAACCGTTCCCTTACGGAACACGATCATCAAACGACGGCCAGCTTCACTCACCAGCGCCTGGTTCGACCTCGTGCAACGTTCGATGGAAATGATGCAGGGCTCCGCAACCGTGATCGCCACGCGTACCGCGGCCATGGCGAAAGCCGGAATCCATCCTTCGGCCGCACACGAGCGCGAGATGAAACGCATGGTGCACGAGAAGGTCGATGCCTCCGCTGCATCGTTGGCCGGAATGGCGTTCACCGCCGCGGCATCGTGCCAATCGCTCTGGCTGGGTTCGCTGTGGGGCGGGCGCGCGCCCACCGCGGCGCAACTGCAGCGCGCCACCACCCGCCTGCTGGGCGCCGGCCTCGCGCCTTACCAGAAGACCGTGCGCAGCAATATAAAACGGCTGCGGAAGTAGAAGTAGCCGTATTACGCGGGAATGGCCGCGCGGTTGCATGCCGACGCGCCGACGTTTGCGCTGCCACTGACCATCTCTGAAAGTGCGGCAGTCGCAGCCAATCAGCCAGCCGCTCCGCCCCAACCTCGCGCTTCCCCGCACTCACGGAAACCGATGGTCGCAAAACTGTTCAGCCTGCAGGCCGCCGTCATCATCGACCTGATCACGCGTAGCGGCTACCTGGGCATCGTGCTGCTGATGGGTATCGAGAGCGCCTGCATCCCGTTGCCGTCAGAAGTGATCATGCCGTTCTCCGGCCACCTCGTTTTCAAAGGCGCCTTGGTGCTGTGGATCGTGGTGCTGGCCGGAGCCATCGGCTGCGTGCTGGGCTCGCTGCTGGCTTATGCGGTCGGCGCGTGGGGCGGTCGCCGACTGGTGGAGCGCTACGGCAAGTACCCACTCGTGTCGCGCAGGGACCTGGACCTGGCCGACCGCTGGTTTCGCGAGCATGGCGGCATCATCGTTTTCGTGGGGCGGTTGCTGCCGGTGGTGCGCACCTTCATCGCCTTTCCCGCCGGCGTGGCCCGCATGCCGAACTGGCGGCTCTGCCTTTACACCTTCCTGGGCTCGCTCATCTGGTGTGCGCTGCTTGCCTGGACGGGGTGAAGCTGGGGCAACACTGGGACACCCTGGGCGGCTGGTTCCATCGCTTCGATGTCGTCATCCTCGCCGCCTTGCTGCTCGCCTTCGGCTGGTATGTGTGTCGCCGCGAGGTGAGATGTGATTGGCATGCCAAAGTAAGCGCCAAACGTGTGGGAACGAGCATGATCTCCTCGCGGATTGAGGCTGAGGGAGCCCCTATGGGGAGAGTGCAGGCTGTTTTGGATCTGGGTGATGAACGTGTACTGCGAACCGAGCAGCTGCGGCACAAAATACGTGGCGTCGTAGGCGGGCGCATCGCCCATACACATGGACACGACAACGGTCACAACAATCATTGTTACGTATCGATTCACTCATTGCCCCCACGTGACAAACATTACGACAGCGGCCGCTGTCATCACTCCCGTGGCGATCCATCCCCACACTTTGAGCGATGTGTTGAGGGTGAATTTGCCCATCACCTTTTTATTCATGGCCAGCAGCATGATCATGATCATCATCGGAACGGCAGCGACGCCATTGATGACCGCGCACCAATAGAGCGCGTTGATGGGATCTATGGGAGTGAAATTGAGCGCGATACCCACCAGACTGGCGAAGACGAGCACGCCATAGAAGAACTTGGCTTCTCGTGGTTTGTACTCAAGCCCGCTGCGGTATCCCAGCGCACCTGCTGCCGCGAAGGCAGTCGATCCCGCAAGGACGGGCACAGCGAGGAGACCTGTGCCAACAATGCCCGCGGCAAACAGTCCAAAGGCAAATCGTCCAGCCAGGGGGCGCAATGCTTCGGCGGCGTCCGACGCCGACTGAATGTCCACTTTTCCATTCGCGTGCAGAACGACGGCTGCCGTCAAGATGATGAAAATGGCCACGATGTTGGAGAACATCATCCCGATCGTCGTGTCGACGGTAATACGTTCGATCTGTGCGGGCCCCTGTGATGGATCCGCTTTCAATGATTCGCGATCGTCATCACCGCGAATTTCCTCGGCCTCCTGAGCCGCTTGCCAGAAGAAAAGATAGGGGCTGATGGT
>DASZCB010000279.1:0-6235 GCA_035943575.1 Rhodanobacter sp.
GGCCTATTAGGTAGTTAGGCGGCATGGTGGGGCAACTCAGCAAATGGCAAACATTCTTCTAGAGCGTGTCACCAACTTGCACGGAACGTCTTGGGTTCGCGCTCACGGCGTCGGCTTCGAGTGTTTTGCACTTTGCAGCTCGGAAGTACATCCGGATGCAGACGGAGTCGACGAAGGTACTGGCCAAATTACATGCCTGGATTGCATTGCTGTGGTTCAGGCGTGCAAAGTCATCCCGGACACAGATCTCGCCCCCGAGTACGACAATGATCTCTTCCACAGGCGGCTGGGCAAACATCGCTAATGCTGCCTAACTACTCGTTCAAGGCGGACGGCTACGCCGCCGCTTAACTCCAGCGTTAGGCCGAAATCCAGAACCGTGAGAGAGAAATCATGAGCAAGGTGTTTGTGAACATCGGACTTAGTCTTGACGGCTACATGGCGCCGGAGGGGATGAACATCGAGAATTGGGATAGGCCTGATTACAAGAACTGGGGTGTCAAGTGGGGCGCGCTAATGAGCTGGATCCTCAAACAGCAATACTTCCGCGAGAACCTCAAGTTCGGTCCGGGAGGAGAGACCGGTCCGGTCAACGATATGCTCCGCAACACCATGGAGCGTAGCGGCGCCAGCATCATGGGTAAGCGAATGTTTGACGCAGGCGAGCGTAGTTGGCCAGATGAAGCTCCGTTTCACACCCCTGTGTATGTGCTCACCCACGAGAAGCGTGAACCATGGGTCCGGCCGGGTGGGACGACGTTCTATTTTTTCAACGATGGGCCAGCAAGTGCCCTTGAGAAGGCCCGAGAGTCTGCAAGCGGTCGTGACATTCGCATCTCGGGCGGAGCAGATGTGATACAGCAGTACTTGAACATGGGTGCCATTGACGAACTAGAAATTGCCCTGGCTCCCGTACTATTTGGCAGTGGAAGGCGCCTGTTCGAGAATCTGCACGAGGCCGTGCCGCAGTTTCGAATCGACAAGGTGCTCAATTCTCCAGATGCCACACACTTGCGCTATGTGCGTGCGTAAAAAGCGGCCTTACAATACGTTGCGGGTGACGTTTGACCCACTGCGCCGCAAAGGTGCACATCGCCTCAAGCGCACCTGAACATGAGCGTTGAACGACCACTTCTGGCCGATGTCTGCCAGTCGACTAAATTGGTCACTCTTCGCCACTCGATCGAGGGTGAAGCAATGTCCGCTTTCAGATCCTTCCGATCGGGTTTTCTCAGCCTGTTTCGAAACTGCGGCGCGGCGTGGAGCCCAATGGCGTCCATCGCCGCGCCTTGCTGACCTTCGCCAAACGGAACAATTACACGGCGGCGCTTTAGTGACCCCAAAGAATGGAATCGAATGGTGGATTGACCTCAAATTGCACATAGGGCGTGGGGACGCCAAATCCTATCGTCTTCTGTTCGCCAGGATTGATATCCGTCGATCCATCCGAATACCAAAACGGCGACGCAGTGTAGGCACGCCAGTTAACCCTTACGGGAACGGTCATGACATTGGTAACGTACACGAATCCGAAGCTAGGCCCTTGGTAGACAGGCGTCCATTGCCTTGCGGGGCAGAATGTTCCTCCACTAGACATTAGCGTGCTCCCTTCGGTTGTGATGCAAGTTTGTATTCCTTGAGAAGAGTTTGGGCGTTTGCCGGCGCCATCGCCGCCCATCGTATCGCTTCGTTACACGCCATCAGCGCCAAGTAGCACCGGGAAATGAGCTCCCGCTCGTTGGCGATCGGGAAATATTCCTTTCGCATGTACGTCTCGATACCGCCGGCTCGCAAATGGTGCCCCTCAGCGAACACGGGCCTTTTCGGCAATAGCGGTAGAAGATCTTGTACGGACTTCACCGGATACGTGAGCTTTGCCTTTCGGGCGACCCTTGCAATGCCGGCACACAAGCGTAGTTCCGGGCTGTAATCCAGTGCAGCGTCCATCACCGCATGGTCTTCGGGGGTGAAGACAACCCTTTCATAAGGACATTTGGTCACGGACTTTTGTTTTGCCGTTGCCATAGCTATCTCCTTCAGTTGGTTAACTTCCAAGACACAGCGCGCAAGACGTGGTCACTACTTTTTGATGTACGACGCCTCATTGCTGACCATTCCATCCAGTTCCAGATGGAACAATGCTCACGAGCCTGGCTCATAGGCAACGTGGACGTTCTGGCCAGAGAGATGAACAAACACCTTGCTGCATCCCCTGGCTTGCCGTCGCCGCTTTCGCCGATTTTTTCGGGATTGTTGGCACACGCATCATCGTTGCCGTCCGCCCACCACACCGTCCCACGTCGCGATAGTTCCGCAATCACGTCGGCATCGGGCACGATGGTTCGCCAACCACCGACCACCGAGGTGCGAACGCGGTACCCATAGGGCACCTCCCCGGTGAACGCAATCTGCTCCGCGAGGATCAATCGACCGATGATGCCCGTTTGCGCACTTTGTGCGGCGCGAAGCATTACCACGGAAGTGATGTGACGCTACGGGCACGACCCCTCCACGACTTCCGAGACTTGTCCAGTAAGCGAGACGTGAGTCCATGGCAGATCCCCTCTGCACACCTCGAACCAGTTGATCGGCGGTCGCATGTCGATCGCCAGGCAGCCGAATTTTCGAATGCTTAATCAAATCTGGTGATCTGGCTGTGAAAGCGGGCAGAACTTCCCTGTACCCGTCTGGGGGAGTCGGATTTATGTCGCCCGGTCGTCAGTTCCACCAGACGCCGTGGGGTCGGCTCTTGCTTGAATCCTCGTCGGTTCGGGCCGGGCTCACGGACAGATCCAGCATAGGCCGCCGAAAGCGGGCCTCTGAAACGAAGGGTTGGGCGTCACGTGGCCCTATGCCGCACACGCTTGACTGTATTGCTAGGTTGATCGCCACTAGCGCAATGGTTTTGACTTTTCATCTCTGCACAAAATGCCTTTTGCCTCAAGATCAAGCTGTACCGCTTTTTGCCACCAACCCACCTTCTCTCCATTCGGCCATAAATCCTGCGGCAGCATTGGCAGCATTTTTTCACGCATTTCAACGGCAGATAGACCAGGGGGTTTTGTGGGGGTAATGCGCAGCAACACTTTTTTCAACGCTTCGTACTTGACAGCATCTACCTGCCTGGTACGACCTTGGCTAACCGCATTTTCTATCGCAATTGTTATCGCCTTTGTCATCTTGTTCTCCAGCAAACGCATGCTAGGCCGCGCGCCGTAGGCACGTTCATCAAAGGGAAAGGTTGAGCGCCACGCCACGGCTCATCGACGAAGAAGCATCGGAACCCAGGCAGCGATGAGCTTGGCGAAAAAACTGAGAGAGTGACCCGCATGATTTGGAACGTTTCTCGGAAGATCGACGTCGTTTCGTTTGGACTTCGTGCAAACGCGCATTTCCAAGGGCGGTACGTCGCCTTTGAATCGTTTGCGGTACAGCGTTAGCCAATGACCTTTTTCGAAGTTGAGGTACATAGCAGAATTGCAGCAAGTGGCGACGAGCCTGCTGGTCGGCGAACCTTCTTTTATCTTGTAGGGACGCAGGAGTTGATCAACACCTCCATTACTTACGCGATCCCGCCGATAGAGTAGGAAGGACGTCCCACCGTCGGGATCTAGAACCGGAGCGGCACCGAGCAACGCTTCAATTTGATGCCCACCAACTTGGCAATCGTTGCAATAACAAGCAGTGTGCATGATAGGTGGGCCAAATACCTCGATTTTGACTTTGCCGCACGAACACTCCGCGGTTAAATAGCCACTCGGCAATTTGGACATCATCTTCCCCTCAGTGTTGGCAGTGACAACGGAGAGCCACAGTCGGCCTTCAAAGACACGACGAACAAGGTCGGGTCAAATCGACACCCATGCGGACGAAAAGTCCTGCGTGTGCTATTTAGTTATCCGCAGCCTAGGAATCGATGCTCGACTGACCAAGGTGCTCTTGCTGTGACGCCCAGCGCCTGAGTTAAGCGGCGCGCGACACACGCGTCCGCTTGGACGAATTGTTAGGACTCATGCGGCGCCCAGTCCATTACCGTCAAGAATTGTTCGACTCAGGAGTTTTCTCGAAAGCGCCGCCTTCCGAAGCCTCAAGAAGAGGAATGATGGTCGGATCGTAGTTGGCGATGGCATTGACGTCGTAGACAGCGTGGTTGTCTGGGTTATCCATGTATGCGTCGTCCTCGAAACCGGACGTGAAGCGCCAGCACTATAATCTCGTTATCTGGCGCGGAATCTCCGCATTGCTTCGCACCCTTGAGGTCACATCCGGCGATCTTCACAGCTTAGCGTGCTCAATTGCTTTAGACTTAGCCTGGAAAATCCAACATAGGCACTCCCATGACAATTGATCTTAAGACCCTTTCCCCAAAAGAACTTCAAACACTCATTGCGACCGCGAATGCACAAATGCATGAGGCTCGCGCCAATCAGATCCAGGCCGTGAAGCAGAAGATCGAGACCTTGCTCGGCAGCAGCGGCCTCAACTTGGAGGATATCTACCCGTCGCACGGCAAGAAGGCAGCGGGCAAGAAAGGCAAGACGGGTTCGGTGGCTCCGAAGTACCGCGACCCTTCCGACCCATCCCAGACATGGTCTGGGCGCGGACGACAGCCGGCCTGGTTTGCAAAGGCCCTTAGGCGTCGCGGCGTCACCGTGGAAAGCCTCTTGATTGGCAGTTCCGCCAAGTCCGCGGCACCTGCCAAGAGCGCGAACCCTGCGAAGAAAGCCACTAAGAAGGCGACCAAGCGAGTGGGCAAAAAGGTGGCTGCAAAAAAGACCGCTTAAAGGTACTTAGGATCCGCGATGTAGCAGCTGATAAGGGATATCTGACCTTGGCTTCTGCTGCATCACGGGCCTTGCGGTCGGTTCTCTGGCCCGGCACGACAGATCGTGGATAGTCGAAGAGGCATGTAATGCAGTCGACCTGTCCCCGGATTTGAGTAATTTGATGATGCGGCGTCGCACTGCGACCGGTTGTGGGTGTGAATCACTCGGCCTACTGCCTGTACCAGCACACACGGCTCCCGTTGCAATATCGGCAGTCACCAGCGCCACAGCAAAGGTCGCAGCTACGACCATAGGAGTCGCTGCATGAGCCATGGCAGCGAGGGCAGGCTCCGGTTCCCTTGCAGTCCGAGCATGGCTGGGAAGCTTGTTGCTCATTAGCACCACATCGACCGCATATACGGTGCCTGGTAGTACCAGACTGAGTCCATTCACCAAAGGCATGATTGCAGGTTGTGTGCATGCGAATTCCCACGCGGCGCCTTGGTTGGTGGACTGCTTCCGCTTGAGTTAAGCGGCAGCTCCTGCAAGAGGTTGGAGTTTACCGCAGCTCATCCGCAGCGATCCGCTTGAACGAATAGTCGAATCGCATTCTTCACGAGTGGAAGGCCCATGGCGGCTCCTTCGCGAAAGAGGGAATACACGTCTCGGAGTTCGAAGTCTTTGGCGTGCCCACTTCCGACGACAACGAGACCTTGTGCCACGAGTAGCCGGGCCGGAACCGTCGCAAATTGACCTGAAAGCGGACATTCCTTATGCCCGGCTTTATCAAGCAATTTGTCAGGAAAGCCCATCAAGCCTGCATTTCCCAAGACCATTGTTCAGCCACGGGTATGAAATTTTGAGAAAAGCGTCACGTTGTGCGGTGGCGGCATATTGGTGCTGGAGCCCGCAGTAGCGGATATTCAAGAAGGCCCTATAAGGCCGTTAGGCGATGTATAACGGCTGTCAGAATCGTCAAGCATCATCCGTATACTCACGGAGTAGTTGCGGCTAGAGGTCTTCATCTATGAGCAGCGTTTCGGCAGTAAACGAGATGAGCAGGCTCGAACGGCTTCGTCATCTGCATATCCTCGATACTGAGGCCGAGCCGCTATTCGACTCCCTGACGAGGGCAGCGGCGGCAGTTGCGGGTACGCCGATCGCGTTGGTCAGTTTGATCGACGAATCGAGACAATGGTTCAAAGCAAACGTAGGGCTGGACGGCGTCAGCGAAACGCCAAGAGAGGTAGCCTTCTGCGCGCTCACGATGAGCAATGGCGGAATCCTGGAGATTCCCGACGCCACCAAAGACGTACGATTCTCCGAAAATCCCCTGGTAACAGGCGATCCAAATATCCGGTATTACGCCGGCGCTCCCATCGTCCTCGACGACGGCACACCGCTTGGCTCTCTATGCGTCATTGACAGGGTTCCTCGAAAACTTTCGTCCGAGCAATTGGACGTACTTC
>DASZCB010000280.1:0-2025 GCA_035943575.1 Rhodanobacter sp.
GGATGTCGCCGCGCTGCGCGAGCGACTGCAGGCTATCGCCGCGCGCGAGGGGAAAACCCTGTCGGCAATCAATGCCGGGCTGTATGCCGGCCGGCTCACCGATCAGGTCAGCGCGCGCATCGCACAGACGCGGCAGGCGGTGGCCGCGAAACTGATCCGCCATTACTGCCTCGCCAAGGGCGTGGCGGTTGCGCTGAATCCGATTCCCGTCGCCGACCTGCTCGCCGCCGCCGGGCTGGACGCGGCAATGGTGGTGCAGCTGTCGCGCGTCTACGGCCTGCCACTGACCCGCGCCGAATCCGGCCGGCTAGTGGCGGTAATCTCCGCCCAACTCGCCGCCTTGATGGGCGCGATCTGGGGCGTGCAGCTGGTCGCCTCGGCGCTGAAGGGCATGAGCGCCGGGCTGTCGGTGGTGGTCACCGCCGCCGCACAGGGCGCGCTGGGCTGGTACGCCACCGTGCTGATCGGTCGCGCCGCCGAACGCTATCTGATCGCCGGCAAGTCCTGGGGCGAGGCCGGCGCCAAGCGCGCCGTCGCCGACATCGTCGCCAGCCTCGACCGCGACTCGATCCTGCGCGAGGCGCGCGAGGAAATCCTCAAACGGCTAAGAAACCGCAGCGTCACGCACTGATCGGATCACGTCCTGCTCACCTCCACGCGCTGCAACGCATGTAGGGCAACTGCGCCTAGAATCCACACTCCCACCATAACCCGCGGGTCAGAGATCGACATGTCAGAAGAATTCGAAGTCCGCGGCGTGCATGAAGACCACATGGACGCCGCGGCCGAGCACGAGCCGCGCGGCATGGCCGGAAAGTTGGCGGTGATCACGGCCATTCTCGCCACGCTGGGCGCGATGTTCTCGTACATGGCGGGCGCCACCCAGGCCGAAGCCAGCCTGCTGAAGAACGACGCCGCGATCAAGAAAACCGAAGCGGCCAATCAGTGGAACTACTACCAGTCAAAGGGCAACAAGCAGAACCTGAGCGAGCTTGGCATGGAGCTGTCCAGCGATGCACGCAAGCCGTTCTTCGCAGCCGAGGTGAAGCGCTACGAGGCCCAAAAAGTCTCGATCAAGCTCGCCGCCGACAAGCTCGAGCAGGCCTCGACCGAGTTCGATGAAAAGAGCGAAGTGCAGATGCACCAGCATCATCGGTGGGCACAGGCCACCATGTTGCTGCAGATTGGCATTGCCATGGCGGCGATTGCACTGCTCACCCGCAAGCAGTGGCTGGGCAAGCTGGTGCTTGCGATGGGCAGCCTCGGCATCGTCGTCGGTGCGCTGGCGTATTTCGGCATCTGAGTTCGCGCACGCCCGAACGCGTGCGCGTCACCATCAGCTTCCGGTCAAGCGGGTTTGATCAGGCCGTGCGCGTTTACTCGGCAATCCGCAAAAACGCCTGCACCGCCGCCGCATCGAACGGCCAATCCAGCTCGTGCCCGCCACGGGCATCGCGCAGCACCGGCACGCGGGTGCCGTAGCGCTGTTCCAGTTCGTCGGAATCGTCCACCCACACGCTGTCGAACTCCGGCGCCTGCGCTTCGGCCAGCACGGCGAGTGCGAGGTCGCAAAGGTGGCAGTCGTCGCGCTGGTACAGGATCAGATCGGACATGCGCTTGCGAATGGACTGCCAAAGGCGGAGACGCCGCGTAGAATAACCGATTCTCCTCCCTTCCCCGGCAACGCCCCCATGGCCGTCAGCGTATTCGACTTGTTCAAGATCGGCATCGGGCCGTCCTCCTCGCACACGGTCGGGCCGATGCGCGCGGCGGCACGTTTCGCCGAACGCTGGCTGGAAGAGAAAGGCGTGCTGGGTCGCGTGACCCGCGTGCGCGCCGAACTGTACGGCTCGCTGGCGATGACCGGCCGCGGCCACGGCACCGACAAAGCGGTACTGCTGGGATTGGAAGGCCAACACCCGGACACCGTCGATCCGGATCAGATCCCCGCCACGCTCGAACGCATCCGCAAGGCGCAGCGCCTGCGCGTGCTGGGCAAGCACGAGATCGAGTTCGAGGAAAAAC
>DASZCB010000281.1:0-5871 GCA_035943575.1 Rhodanobacter sp.
CGGCGGGCATATGCCCGCCGTTTTCCGTCCATGGGTGGAACTCCCTTGCGATAACTTTTGATTATGCCGCTTTGACCACTGCCGCTTTGATCACTGCCACGGCTGCAGTATGCCGCGGCCATGTGACAGTTTTAGAATGGCATTGTGTCCGGTGGCACTGACTTTTCCGGACGCTACAAAGCAAACGGCGGGCAATGCCCGCCGTTTTCCATCCCTGGGTCGAACTCCATGCGATAACCGTCAGGCTCAGTAGCTCAACATGCCCCAGAAGCCGATTTCGTTGGTCTTGTAGGTGAACGGGCTGCTTGTCGGACCGGCGAGTTTGTCGTACTTCCAGGCCAGCGCCAGACGCAGGTTCTTCATCACATCGTAGGACACGCCCGCGTTGTAGTAGGTGTCCTTGAGCTTGTGATCGACGCTATTCACACCGGAATACTTGTAGTTGACGCTGTCATAGCGCGCAAACAATGCCCACTGCGGCACGAAGGTCCAGTCGGCGAAGACCGAGTAACCGTCGGCCTTGTCCTTGATCACCGCCGGTGCCGGCAAAGCGCCCTGATACTTCAGTACGTCATCCCAGTTATGGGCAGTGAAATACTCGCCACCGATGCCGAACGTGTCGTTGCGGAAGGCGATCAACGCATCGCCACGGCTGGCATCGCGGGTCGGCTGGCCGTTCTGCACATCCTTGGCGCGCTTGCCCTGATAACCGCCAAGGGCGATCACCATCTCCTTGATCGGCTGATAGCCGATGCGGGCTTCGACGTCCATGCCACTCGAACGCGTGGGGTTCTTGTAGCCGCCGCCGTTGACCACGGAAACCTGATAGTTGAGCGCATTGTCGCCGGTGGTCGCGCCCATCGCATGAACACCCCAGTCCGACGAGTTGCCGAACGCCCCGATACCGGTGGGAGCGGCGCCGACCGTGCCGCGGCCACCGTCAATGGAGCGGTCGGTGATCGTGTTCTCGAGGAAGCGATAGCCGTACCACTTCTCGACATACGGGATCCATGGCATGTCGGCTGCACCGAAGCGCACCGTGAAGAGCGGATCGAACGCGCCCTGCAGGTAAGCCTTCTTGACGAACAACTGGGTCTCGGAATCGGCAGACACGTAGTTGAAATCGGTGGTCAGGTTAGCCGACCAGATATCATTGAACTTGTGGTCGACAGTGAGGTAGAAGCGCTTCACGTCATAGCCAACGCCATTGACCGAGCCGTGGCCGTCTTTCTTGACGGAACTGCCAGTACCGACCTGCTCTTTGTGGCTGACGTCGGTCATGTCGAAGAACATGGTGCCGCTGACCTTGGTGTTGTTGACCAGCTTGTCGATCGTGCTGACCTTGGTGTCGGCGACGACCTGCGCCTTCTGCACAGTTTCCACCGCCTGACCGGTCGACACGTTGATGTCGGACTGCGCATCGGTGCGCTCTTCCAGCGAGGTCACCTTGGCTTGCAGTTCGGCAAGCTGTGCTTTCAGCTGCTCGATTTCACTGCTGCTGGCTGCCTGGCTGCTGGCCGCCGCCGGTACTGCTGCCTTCTTGTGCTTTGCCGGCGCCGCGACGACCGTGAAACTGGTGACGCCCAAGCTGGCAGCAATCGCCACCGCAATCAATTTGGAACGCATGTCATTCTCCGCAAGTTGGTGGGATACATCTCAACCGCCCCCTCGATCCGATGGCCGGCTAGCGATTAGTTAACAAGTGTGGCGAGGGATTTTTACGATTGGATGCATCTTTCATGACACATTCAAGACAGTCTGCCGGTGCACGCGGAATGCCCCCATCAGCCGATGGCTTGCCTCACGGCGCGCGAGGCGGCTGATATGCTTCGTCGATGGAAATACTGAGCAACAACACGGCAGCACGCATGGCCGAGCGATTCCGTGGCTTCCTGCCGGTGGTGGTCGACGTCGAAACCGGCGGGTTCGACGCCGAACATGACGCCTTGCTGGAAATCGCGGCGATTCCCCTGCGCATGGATGCGGACGGTTTCCTGCGCTTGCAGCCGACGATATCGACGCACGTGGAGCCGTTCCCCGGTGCGAATCTGGATCCGCGCTCGCTGGAGATCACCGGGATCGATCCGACCAATCCGCTGCGCGGCGCACTGGCCGAACGGCTGGCGCTGGATCACATCTTTCACGTGGTGCGCGAGGCGGTGCGCGAAGCCGGTTGCCAGCGCGCGATCCTGGTCGGTCACAACGCCGCATTCGATCTGGGCTTTCTCAACCAGGCCGTGCGCCGCTGCGCGCACAAGCGCAATCCGTTCCACCCGTTCAGCTGTTTCGACACAGTCAGCTTCGGCGGCCTGGCCTATGGCCAGACCGTCCTGAGCAAGGCAGTGCTGGCCGCCGGCCTCGCCTTCGACAGCCGTGAGGCGCATTCGGCGGTGTACGACGCCGAACGTACCGCGGAACTGTTCTGCAGTGTGGTCAATCGCTGGCGTCAGCTGGAGCTGTTCGAGCAAGCTCACAGCAGCCTCGACGCCGCCTGACAGCATAGGGTTCAGGGCAGGCCGTACTCATTCTGCGTAGCCAATGCGCCCGCACCGGCGTGCCGGATGACAGTCCGTCACACATTGTCATTTTCTTGAAACATTCATTTCATCCAATGGCAACACGGAGGGCCTGAAATGGCGGTGTCCCATTCCGACTTCCCTCCAGGAGCTACCGTGTTGACCACTCGCAAATCCCCTACCCGGCCCGCTCGATTCGCTGCCGTCGCCGCGATTGCCGTGGCTTCGACGTTCGGTGCTGCCGCGCACGCCACCGATATCACCGGTGCCGGCTCCAGCTTTGTCTATCCGGTCATGTCCAAATGGTCGGCTGCGTATGCCGAGAAAACCGGCAATCACCTCAACTACCAGTCGGTCGGCTCCGGCGCCGGCATTGCGCAGATCAAGGAAGGCACCATCGACTTCGGTGCCTCCGACGCGCCGATGAAGGCGGAGGATCTGCAGAAGTACGGCCTCGGCCAGTTCCCAATCGTCGTCGGCGGCATCGTGCCGGTGGTCAATATCACCGGTGTGCAGGCTGACCAGATCAAGCTGGATGGCGCCACGCTCGGTGACATCTTCCTGGGCAAGATCACCAACTGGAACGACCCGAAGATCGCTGCCCTCAACGCGGGCCTGACTCTGCCGACCGCCAAGATCACCGTGGTGCATCGTTCGGACGGTTCGGGTACCTCGTTCAACTTCACCAACTACCTGTCCAAGGTCAATCCGGAGTGGGCCAGCAAGGTCAAGTTCGGCACGGCAGTGGAATGGCCGACCGGTGTGGGCGGCAAGGGTAATGAAGGCGTGTCGCAGTACGTTCGTCAGATCAAGGGTTCGATCGGTTACGTCGAATACGCCTATGCGGTGAAGAACAAGCTCGCCTGGGTCGACCTGAAGAATGCCACCGGCAACTTCATGCAGCCGAGCGCCGCTGCATTCGCCGCTGCCGCCGCCACCGCGGACTGGGCCAGCGCCAAGGACTTCAACCTGATCATGACCAATGCACCGGGCGCCCAGGCATGGCCGATCACCGCCACCACCTGGATGATCATGTACAAGACTCCGAAGAATGCCGGCAACAGCAAGGTAGCTTTCGATTTCTTCAAGTACTCCCTGGAAAACGGCCAGCAAGCCGCCAGCGCGCTGGACTATGTGCCGCTGCCGACCGCGCTGGTCGGCAAGATCCAGGCGTACTGGGCTGCTGAATTCAAGCATTGATGCTGCATCAAGACCCTCTCTCCCGCGTTGCGGGGGAGAGGGTTGGGTGAGAGGGAAGCTCTGGCTTTCTTCAAGAGTGCAACCTCACCCCCGCCCTCTCCCCCAATGGCTCTGTCGTTGGGGGAGAGGGAGTTTTTATTCCGCACCACTGGATCACCCATGCCAGCCAACGAAGCCGCCGCTTTGCCTACCAACATCCTCGAACAGCGCAGCCATCGCGATGCGCGCAATGAACGGCTGTTTCGCTGGTTGTTGAAAGGCTGTGCGCTGATCGTTCTGGCGGCCCTGCTCGGTGCTGCCGGTGCCACGCTGTGGGGCGGTCGCCACGCCTTCGGCACGTTCGGCTGGCATTTCCTCGTGAGCTCGGCGTGGGATCCGGGCAATGATGTCTACGGTGCCCTAGTACCGGTCTACGGCACTCTTGCCACCTCGTTCATCGCCTTGCTGATCGCGGTGCCGGTGAGCTTCGGCATCGCGCTCTATCTTTCCGAAGTGGCACCTGCCTGGCTGCGCACACCGGTCGCCTCGGCGATCGAGCTGCTGGCTGGCATCCCTTCGATCATCTACGGCATGTGGGGGCTGTTCGTCTTCGCCCCGTTCTTCGCCGAACACATCAAACCGTGGTTGACCAGCAACCTCGGCAACAAGCCCGATGACGGCAAACTGTCGTGGGTGGCCGAACACGTGCCGTTCGTCGGCAAGCTGTTCGGCAGCGACTATCCGTTCGGTGCCAGCATCCTGGTGGCTGGCATCGTGCTGGCCATCATGATCATCCCGTTCATCTCCTCGGTGATGCGCGAGGTGTTCCAGACCGTGCCTACCCGCCTGAAGGAGTCGGCCTATGCGCTCGGCTCCAGCACCTGGGAGGTGTCGTGGGACATCGTGCTGCCGTATACCCGCTCGGCGGTGATCGGCGGCGTCTTTCTCGGCCTTGGCCGCGCGCTCGGCGAGACGATGGCGGTGACCTTCGTGCTCGGCAATGCGATGCAGTTGTCAGCCTCACTGCTCGACCCGGGCACCTCGATTGCCTCGACCATCGCGAACCAATTCAGCGAAGCGTCCGGCCTGCAAAAATCCTCGCTGATGGCATTGGCGTTCCTGTTGTTCGTGGTCACTTTCATCGTGCTGCTGATCGCACGGCTGATGCTGCGCCGGCTGGCCAGCAAGGAAGGTCGCTGATGAGCGCCCTGTATCTGCGCCGACGCATCACCAATTGGCTGGCGATGGGACTGAGCATGCTGGCCACTCTGATCGGGCTGGCGTTCCTGGCCTGGATCCTGTGGGAAACCCTGCGCCAGGGCATCGGCGCGCTGAACCCGAAACTGTTCACCCGAATCACGGCCTATGGCGAGGACGGCGGTCTCGCCAACGCGATGGTCGGCAGCCTGATCATCAACTTCATCGGCATCGCGATCGCCACGCCGATCGGCGTGCTGGCCGGCACCTGGCTGGCCGAGTACGCGAACCGCACCAAGCTGGGCGAATCGATCCGCTTCCTCAACGACATCCTGCTGTCGGCGCCGTCGATCGTGATGGGCCTGTTCGTCTACACCATCATCGTGTTGCCGAGTACCGCGCTCACCCACGGCTCGACCACCTTCTCCGGTTTTGCCGGCGGCGTGGCGCTGGCGCTGATCGCTCTGCCGGTGATTGTGCGCACCACTGACGAGATGCTGCGACTGGTGCCGTCCACCCTGCGCGAAGCGGCGTTGTCGCTCGGCGTACCGCAGTGGAAGCTGACCTTGCAAATCCTGATCCGAGCCGCACGCTCGGGCATCATCACCGGCGTGCTGCTGGCGTTGGCGCGCATCAGCGGCGAGACCGCACCGTTGCTGTTCACCGCGTTCGGCAACAACTACATGGCGATAAATCCGATCGACAAGATGTCCAGCCTGCCGCAGATCATCTACCAGTACGCCAACGATCCGGGCGACGCGATGCACGCACTGGCGTGGGCCGGTGCGTTCGTGGTCACCATGTTCGTGCTGCTGCTCAGCCTTGCTTCCCGCCTGATCCTTTCCCGCACCAAGGTGTCCCATGACTGACTCCGCCATCGCCATGAACCCGGCGCAGGCGGCGGCCGCATCGGCTGTCGCGCCCAAGCTCACCGTGCGCGACCTGCACTTCTACTACAACGGCTTCCAGGCGCTGAAGG
>DASZCB010000282.1:0-1925 GCA_035943575.1 Rhodanobacter sp.
CGATTGATCGTCTGTGGCGCGAGCTCGGTCCGGATGCGTCAGCCGCGGAGGGGATCGACGCGTTCGTGGAAGGCGCTGTTGCTCTCACGGCGCCGGGTACCAGCTGAGACGCGAAGTCGCGGTCCCAGCGGTACCCGGCACCGTCGGCGGCGGCCGGTTAAGCCGTCAGCCCGGCTTTGACGTTCCTCGGCGAGGTCAGGTTCCGGCGACCTCGGGCTCGGCGACCATGCCGCGGTCGACAGCCTCGTCGAACCTGGATGGCGCCGCCCTCACTTCGCGGCGCGGCATGAGCAGCAGCGCGATCATGGAGAGCACGGCGCAGCCAATGATGTACACGCTGACCCAGGTGCTGGAGTTGGTCGCATCCACGATCGCGGCCGCGATCAGGGGCGCCGGGCCGCCCGCGATGAGCGAGGCGAGCTGGTAGCCGAGCCCGGCGCCGCTGTAGCGGGTGGCCGGGCCGAAACTTTCGGCGATCAGCGCCGCCTGCGGCCCGTACTGCATGTCGTGGAAGACCAGCGACAGCACGACGGCGAGCAGGATCAGCCCGCTGCTCTTGGTATTGAGCAGGCCGTAGTACGGGAAGGCAAACGCGGCGATGCAGACGATGCCGATCCCGTACATGCGGCGCCGGCCGATCCGGTCGGACAGATGGCCGAACAGCGGGATGCTGACGAGACCGAGGGCCGCGGCAACCAGGACATCGTTGAGCAGCGAATCCTTGGACAGCCCGAGGTGGTCGGTGCCGTAGGAGAGTACAAATGTGACGAACAGGTAGAAGGGCGCCTGCTCGGACATCCGGACGAAGGCCGACGTGGCGACTTCCAGCGGCTGTTCGCGGATGACCTGCCACACCGGCAGCCGGACGACCGCGCGCTCGCGTTTGACTTCGCTGAACGCTGGGCTCTCCAGCACGCGCAGCCGGACGTACAGCCCGATCGCGACGAGCACGAGGCTCAAAGCGAAGGGCACCCGCCATCCCCAGGTGTTGAACCCGGAACCGGCGATGTGCCCGAAGAGCTTGATCATGCCAGTGGACAGCAACAGCCCGATGGAGACGCCGACCTGGGGCCAGCTGGCCCAGAAGCCGCGGCGGCGCTGAGTGCCCCACTCCATCGACAGCAGCACCGAACCGCCCCATTCGCCGCCGACGCCGATCCCCTGGAGTATGCGCAGCGTGATGAGCAGCAGGGGGGCGCTCACGCCGATCGCGGAGTAGCTGGGGACCACGCTCATCAGCGCTGTCGCGATCCCCATCAGCATCAACGTGGCGATCAGGGTGGCTTTGCGGCCCACCCGGTCGCCGAAGTGGCCGAAAATGATTGCGCCGATCGGCCGGGCCGCAAACCCGACGGCTTGGGTGCTGAAGGAGAGCAGGATGCCAGTGGCGTGGGTATGCGAGGGGAAGAACACGTCCGGGAAGACGAGGGCGGCGGCCGTGCCGTAGAGGAAGAAGTCGTACCACTCGACGGTGGTGCCAACTGTGCTGGCGACGACGGCGCGGAGACGGAGGATGCGTATCGACTGGCCGGGGGCGGGGGAGGTCATCGGGGTCCTCACTTGTTCAGAGAGAGCCAGATGCTGCCAAACACTTTCGTCTGACCCCTTTCCCAGTTAAGGCCCATGCAATCCCTTGCGGTCCCTCGTGGGCGTGTCGGCTCACACCTGGACCAACTCGATTCCAGCCAACTGGCAGAAGTCCCGCCACGCGGCGGAGTGATGACCGAGGTTCATCACCTCGCGGTGCGGTCCGCCAGCAGCCAGCCACCCATTCAGGCAGTCCCGCACGCCACTGACAGGGCGGAACTGCCGTACGGCATCTCCAGCGCAGGCAGTTCCTGCCTGCCCGACTCCGCCACCGCGTCATCGAACCTCCGACAGGTTAGCCAGATATGGCAAACAATGCGGTCAGCTGGCCGCACTCG
>DASZCB010000283.1:0-3734 GCA_035943575.1 Rhodanobacter sp.
GCATCGACCAGCAAGGTCTGCACTGGCCGAGTCTGCACCCGCTGACCCTGCTGGCCCAGCAACTGGTTGTCGCATGACCCATGAATCAGGAAAGCCCATGAACGCTCGCACACTGACTCCGCTCGACCGCCTGCTCGCCGGTTGCGAACGCGCGCTGGAAGCGATCGCCGGCTCACCGCAGCCACATCGCCACTCGCCCGCCGCCGGCATCGCCGAAGCGGAGCTGGACGATGCCGAGCGCCGCCATGCCGCCGGCCTGATGCGGATCAACCATACCGGCGAGGTTTGCGCGCAGGCGCTGTATTTCGGGCAGGCCGCACTGGCGCGCCACCCCGACAACCGCAAGCACCTGCTGCATGCGGCGGCCGAGGAAACCGACCACCTGGCCTGGTGCGCCCAGCGCCTGCAGCAGCTGGATAGCCGCCCGAGCCTGCTCAATCCGCTGTGGTATGCCGGCAGCTATGCGATCGGCGCCGCCGCCGCGCTGGCCGGCGATCCGGTCAGCCTCGGCTTCGTGGTCGAGACCGAACGCCAGGTGGAAGCCCATCTGGCCGAGCATCTGGAAAAGCTGCCGGCGCAGGACGAACGATCACGCGCAGTACTGACCCTGATGCAGGCTGACGAAATCAGCCATGCACAGGCGGCACAGCAGCGTGGCGGCATCGAACTGCCGTTTCCACTGCCGCAGCTGATGCATGTCAGTTCGATGGTGATGAAGGCGGTGGCGTACCGCGTGTAGGGGCGCACAGGCTGCGCCCCTACAAAGAGGCCCTCAAGAAAAAACCCGCCTTCCGGCGGGTTTTTCGTCACATCAGGTTGCGTCCGTGGAACAGTTCCTCGATCTCGCGGCGCAGCAGCGACTCGATGCGCTGCCGTTCCTTGAACGAGAGATCATCGGCGTGCGAGTCGAACAGGTAGGTATCCAGGTCGAAGTCCTTGATGTGCATCTTCGTGTGAAACATGTTTTCCTGATACACGTTGACGTCGAACATCTCGTACTTCTGGCGGATGTGCTTGGCCAGGTAGTCCTGCACCGAGTTGATCTTATGGTCGATGAAGTGCTTCTTGCCCTTGATGTCGCGGGTGAAGCCGCGCACGCGGTAGTCGCACACCACGATGTCCGACTCGAAGCTGTCGATCAGGTAGTTCAACGCCTTCAGCGGCGAAATCACGCCGCAGGTGGCCACGTCGATGTCCGCGCGGAACGTCGCGATGCCGTTGTGCGGATGCGTTTCGGGGTAGGTGTGGACGGTGATGTGGCTCTTGTCCATGTGCGCGACGACGGCACCGGAGATGGTGTCGCGGCCGAGCTTCTCGACCACCGGCTCCTCGGAGATCAGCATGGTCACCGAAGCGCCCTGCGGGTCGTAATCCTGGCGCGCGATGTTCAGGATGTTCGCGCCGATGATCTCGGCCACGTCCGTGAGGATCTGGGTCAGGCGGTCGGCATCGTACTGGTCATCGATGTACTCGATGTAGTTGCGACGCTGGTCTTCCGACACCGCGTAGCAGATGTCGTAGATGTTGAAGCTCAGTGCCTTGGTCAGGTTGTTGAAACCCTGCAGGCGCAGACGGGGAAGTGGTTTGACCACGGCGGCTCTCCATGACCGGACATCCGGTCAGCAGTAGAGGCGGGTTAGCGACAAGGGTCCCCGCAGAATAGTGTGGAGCGCAGGCAGGCAGCCTGCACGACCCTTGTGTACGGTACGCGACAAACACATCGCGACCGGAAGACTGCGAAGTATGCGGCAAAATGAAAGAAAATTGAACCTGCGGCAAGCCACTCAGGTTTGCCATAATGCCCGACTTGCACGGTAATCACGGCCAGCAGCCGCATTTGCGGCAGTCGTCGCCGTAGCCAACCAATTTGTCGGGGATGATCGTGGCGCAACTCAAATACCAGCTTCAACAGGCTTTCGAACGTTCACAGGCTCCGCTCGGCTTTGCGCCCGACCCTGCTGCCATGGAGCGCTTTCTCGCGCTGTGCCATCGCCGCCGCTATCCGGGCAAGACCGCGATCATCCGCCCAGGTGATCCGGCCAACACGCTGTATTACGTGGTCGAAGGCTCGCTGGCGGTATGCACCGAGGACGAACAGGGCCGCGAATTGATCCTTGCGTATATCAGCCGCGGCCAGTTCATCGGCGAGATGGGGCTGTTCGTGGAGCAAGCCCAGCGCGAGTCGATGGTACGCACGCGCACCCCGTGCGAGATGGCCGAGATCAGCTACGAGCGGCTGTTCCAGCTGATGGAAGGCCCGCTGCGCGAGGAGTGCCCGAAGATCCTGTTCGCGATCGGCGCCCAGCTCACCAACCGTCTGCTGCGCACGTCGCGCCAGGTCAGCCGGATGGCGTTCATGGATGTCACCAATCGCATCTCGCGCACCCTGCTCGATCTGTGCCAGGAACCGGATTCGATGACCCATCCGGACGGCACCCAGATTCGCATCTCCCGCCAGGAAGTGAGCCGCATCGTCGGTTGCTCGCGCGAGATGGTCGGTCGTGTGCTCAAGCAGCTGGAAGAGCAGCGCATGATCGACGTCTCCGGCAAGACCATCGTGGTACGCGGCACCCGCTAGGGTTTGCGCGGCGCAGCATCCTGTTCCGGCATGTAGATCATGTAGACATCTGCGCGCGCGTAGTGCGAGCCGGGACGGATGGTCGGCTGCAACACGAAGCCGGCCTGCTCATACATATGCAGCGCCGGCTTCAATCTGCTGCTGGACTCCAGGAACAGGGTGTGGCCGCGACGCCGGTGAAATTCGGCGATCGCCGCCTCCAGCAGCCGGCGACCAGCACCCAGACCGCGGAACGATTCGTCCACACCCATCTTGGAAAGCTCGTAGACGCCGGGCGCCTCGTGCAGGAGTGCGCAGGTGCCGATCACCACACCGTCCAACCGTGCAAAGAAGATCGCGCCACCCGGCACCAGCACCGCGTGCTCCGGATCGCGCAATACCTGTTCGTCGATCGGTTCGATCACGAAATGCTTCTGCAGCCAGGCGGCATTGAGCGTGTAGAAGTGCTCGCGCAGCGGTGCTGCGAACGGCACGATCTCGATCTGCGGCGGTATCGACATGGTGTGGCTGGCCAGAATTCGTGAACGCCGCGGCTCAGAACCACTCGACGCGAGTGACCGCGCGGCCGAGCGCCTTCTCGACCTTCTTGCACAGAGTGGGCGTGCCATTGACCAGCACCGCCTCGGTCGCTGACTTCAACATGGCCACGTCATATATCGAATCGCCGTAGGCCACCTGCCATGCGGTGACGCCATGCTCGGCCAGCGACTGCACCTTGCGCCGACCCACGTTGTGCCGCAGCGGCCGCATGCCGAGCCAACCGGGACGCAGCTGCGAGGCTAGTATCTCAAGATTGGTCAGCCCCAGCTTCTGCAGGATACCGCTCACCAGCGCGTGTTCGCAGCCGGTCACCACGATCACCCGGTCGCCTTGCGCCTGATGCCTGCGTAGCGCCTGCAAGCCATCACGACAGAACTGTCGTGGCCGATGCGCGAGAATGGTGGCAAACGCGTTCGCGGCGGCCTGGTAACGCCGCTCGCCCAGCCCGAGCAAGGCGATGCGCACGAGCACGCGCACCGGCAACCGGCGCGAGAACGGCAACTGCAGCAACAGTAGCGGCGCGCTCAACAGCGCCAGCAATAATCGCCACGGCGAACGACGGTAACGCTCACGCATGAACAGATAGTACGAATCACCGTGGATCAGCACACCGTCG
>DASZCB010000284.1:0-5411 GCA_035943575.1 Rhodanobacter sp.
GGATCGACCCGGTTCGCCTGGTAATGCGCCAGCACCTTGTCGCCCCATGCGAACGGATCGCCGGAATCGTGCCGGGTACCGTCGAACAGCTTGCAGAAATACATGTCGAAATCGCGCAGGAAC
Source organism: Rhodanobacter sp. (assembly GCA_035943575.1). Taxonomy (GTDB): domain Bacteria; phylum Pseudomonadota; class Gammaproteobacteria; order Xanthomonadales; family Rhodanobacteraceae; genus Rhodanobacter. The sequence goes on from DASZCB010000284.1 coordinate 124, forward strand.
GCGTCGAGTCCGTAGACGTCCGACAACGCGATACCGAGGTCGCCTCGATATTCCTTCGCCCATGCTTCCAGCGCCGCCACCTGCGAATCGCGCAGGCGCGGACCCAATGCCTGATGCGCCTGCAGATATTCGTGCGCCAGCGTACCTAGCGGAGTCAGGTTGAGTTTTCGCGCCAGCCACACGTTGCTGGTTCCAGCCAGCTGCGCGCCGAGCCCATCACGCAGCGCAGTCACCACCTCCTCCTGCCACGCCCGCGAATAACGCCGACGCGTGCCGTAGTCGGCGATCTTGCAACCGGCGTAATCCGGAGCGTCGCGCAGCAGCGCAATCTTTGTCTGCAGTCGCTGTCTGCCCTCGGCCAGATCGAGACCAGCACTGGTATGGCGGAAGTACACCTCGTTGACGATCGCCAGCAACGGCACTTCGAACAGGATCGTATGCAGCCACGGCCCGCGAATACGGATCTCGATCTCGCCATTGCCTGCCGCAGCAGGGGCGATCTCCACATATTTCTCGTTGAGCTGGAACAGACCCAGAAAATCGACGAAGTCGCTCTTGATGAAGCGCCAGCTACGCAGGTAATCGAGCTCATCCACCGTGAAGCGCAGCCGGCACAGCGCAGCCAGCTCGGCGCGGATTTCATCGATGTACGGCACCAGATCGATGCCCGGATTGCGACACTTGAAGCGATACTCGACCTGCGCGGCCGGATACTGATGCAGCACGACCTGCATCATCGAGAACTTGTACAGGTCGGTATCGAGCAGCGAATCGATGATCATCAGTGGCCCAGGCGCGAAAGAAGTGCACGTGAGCCATTATCCATGTCAAGGCACATCCCATACGAACCGTTGTGATTGTTTCGCGCAAAAAAAACCCCATCAGCCAGGGGAGGACAGATGGGGTTTGTCAGGCGGCCTCCAGGGGAGGAAAGACCGGCCCCTCAGTAACACGATGCGTTGTGCCACTTCCTGTCGCCATCACGGCGATATCCAGACTTAGTGTGGCCAGCGCGGCGTGAGTTCAATGTGCATGTCGATACGCATTCAGCTTACCGACAGGCTCGCGGCACGATCACCACGCTACTGCGCTCCGCAAGCGCATCATCATTCCTGACCTTACAATTTCTTTACGTCACCTTCCCGGAATCCGCCATGAAATCGCTCGTCCCGTGTCTGCTCGCGGTATGCCTGATTCTGCCTGCGCACGCCGCCGAGCTGAAGGTCGATCTCGGCCACGGCGTCATCACTTATCACACCGAAGCATTGCTGAAACGCCGCGATGTGCGCACGATCAGCGTCGCCGATGACGTCGCGTTCCATCGCACGATGCACTACCGCGCGGTGCCGCTGGCCGCGCTGCTCGATGGCATCGACGCCGGCGATCACCTGCAGTTCGTTGCCGGCGACGGCTTCGCCGCCGAAATTCCCGCCGCGCTCATCCTCGACAGACACGGCAGCGAAGCGTGGCTTGCGATCGAGGATCCCACGCAACCGTGGCCCGCGTTGAACGAGAATCACGGCGACGCAGGGCCGTTCTACATCGTGTGGACGCAACCGCGAGCTGCCGGGGTGAGCCCGGAACAATGGCCGTATCAACTCGCGACGATCCGCAGGTTGAGCAGTGTGGCCGAGCGTTTCCCCGCGATCGCGCCCGACCCTTCACTGCCCACGAACAGCGATGTGCAACGCGGCTTCGCGGTATTCCAGCGCACCTGCTTTGCCTGCCACACGCTCAACGGCGAAGGCGACGCGAAACTCGGACCGGACCTCAACCTGCCGCATAACCCCACCGAATACCTGCGCACCGACCTGCTGCATGCCTTCATCCGCAACCCGCAATCACTGCGCCACTGGCCGCAGGCGAAGATGCCGGGTTTCGACACGCAGGCGCTGTCCGACGCAGATCTTGATGCTGTGCTGGCTTATCTGCGGCATATGGCAGGGCGCAAGACCGGGCCTTGATGCGTGCCCAGTTTAAACGGGCGGCGGCTCAGCTGCGATCGACGATGCGACTGATCCGCCCGCCGGCAAATTCGAACTCCGACTCGCCCACCAGTTCGATGACTGAACCGGCAGCTGGTCCGTTCGGCACGTCGATGGCGAACACACCGCGCCAGGCGATGCTCGCCAGCACCGACGCCGGCCGAAACCGCAGAGCAGTGACCGTCTGCTGTCGCTCCGAGAACAGCGCCCTCGCCTGTTCCGCCAGTGCGCGAAGCTCGGCGATGCCGCTGGTTGCGGTCGTAACCTGTCCATCGGCAACATTCTCGAACAGCACGTCCGGCGTCAACAGCGCCAGCATGCCATCCACATCGAAGCGGTTGTACGCGTCGATGTACTGCTCGATCAGGATCCGTTTTTCGATATCGGTCATCGGGGTAATCTCACGAGTCAAGCAGCGCCTGCAATGATTTCTCGCGGTTCGTCTTCGACTCCCGCGCCAACTCACGCACGCTGGCATAGAACGCCGGCCAGTTGCGTCCGGCGCGCCGAAACAGCACGGCGAACGCCGGTGTCCACTGGTCGTACAGACCGAATGGCAGCAGTCGTGCGTTGTTGATCGGCTGCGCGACCCAGGCATCGTAGCGATGCTCATTCGGCCAGTCACGCTTGCGCCATTGCGCATAGCGCGTGAGGAACGCGGCGATCTCGCGCTGCTTGTCAGCTGTCATCGCCGACTCATCCGCGCTGCTGCTGTAAACGGTTTTCAGGCGTGCGCGCAGATCCAGCACCAGCCGGGTGAAACCGGCATCCATCGCCTGCACATGAGCGTCCTGCGGTGGCAAGCCACGCGACTGGCGCCACTCGCTCAGACCTTGGTTCTGCACGAAGCTGGCGAAGGATTCGTTGAACGCGGTGTCGCCTTTCACGTAGATCAGCTGATGCGCCAGTTCGTGGAAGATTGTGCCATCCAGTTCGTCGTCATCCCAGCGCAGCATGCTGGAAAGGATCGGGTCGGCAAACCAGCCGAGCGTGGAATACGCCGGCACGCCGCCGACCCAGATATCGTCGCCACGCGCCTGCAGTCGTGCCGCATCGGCTTTCGCATCTGCTTCTTTGAACCAGCCGCGGTAGGCGACGCAACCAGTAATCGGAAAGCACTGCGGCACTGCCTCTATCGAGAATCGCGGCGTGGCAAACACATTCCACACCACGTACGGCCGATGCAGCTCGACATAGCCGGTGTAGCTGCGATTGTCCGGCAAACCCAGTCGCCGCGAGGCGAATCGGCGCGCCTGCTGCGCCAGTTGCAGGCGCGTGGCGAGCTTCGGATCGGTGGCCGGATCGCTCAATACCTTGCTCAACGCACGCCGATGGACGATCAGCTCGCCCTGCCCGTGCGCCGCCTGCGCGTAGTAGCGCAGGCCGCCGCACGCACACAGCACGAGACCCACCGCCACAACGACAATGAGCCTTGGAAAGCGAATGCGCGAGGGTGCGAAACGGAAGCAGGACATCCCGCGATTGTGCCTGAAGCGTCAGCGATGCTCAGTGATCATCATGGCGACGGTCGTTGCCGCGACGACCACCGCCGCTGGACGACTGATGCCCCTGCCTGCTGCCAGCGTCACGGCCACGATGGTCGCCATCGTGACCACCACCATTTCCGTGGTAGCCGCCACCGTGGTAGCCACCATCTCCGCGATAGCCGCCGCCCCGGTAGTAGCGATAACGCGAATCACCGTAATAGCCGATGCTCACGCCCGGCGCGTAGCAGCAGCCGTAGTAGCCGTTGCCGTAATAGCCATCGTAGTAGTTCGGCGTCACGTAACCCCGACCGTAATAGGCATCGCCGCTGTAAACGGAACCGCGCACATAGCTGTAGCCCGGATCGTAGTAGCAGCCCGACAATGCCGCGGCAGCGGTGATCAGGGCAAGACTGGCCAGCAGGCGTTTCATGATCCATCTCCACAGCGATTGACGACTTCATGCTGGGACGCCGTGGTTGAACGCGTACTGAGTTTTTGGCGCATAGCTGGCAGGCATTTACCTGCCAGCCATGTGCCCGTCGCCGGGTTCCGACAAACGGAACCGCTGGTCAGCCCTTGCGCTTGCTCTGCTCGCCGCGCTGAGGCGCCAGCACACGACCATCGCTGCCCTCGCCACCGGCCTCAGCTGATACCAGCGGGTGCAGCTCCGCGCCATTCGATATGGGGTGCGCCGGGTTGGCGTCAGGCCAGCTCGGCCCTTGCCGTACCCGCTCCTGCTTGGCTTCCAGTAGCGCCTGGATCTTCGCCACCGCATCTTCCTGGCTGATGTGATGGACTGGCGCTTCCACCGACACAGGCCTGCGGATGGCCGGCTTCGCCATGGGAGCAGGCGTGGCGACCGGCTTGCGCTTCGCGACGGCGGTTGCCAACGATTTTTTCGGTACCGGCATGACGGCCGCCTTGCTGGCGACAGGCTTACGGACTGGTGTCTTCTTCGCAACCACTTTTTTGGTGGCCACCTTCTTCGCGACGACCTTCCTGGCAACAGCCTTCTTCGCAGCTGGCTTTTTGGTCGCGGCTTTTTTCGTCGCCACCTTCTTTGCCGCAGGCTTTTTCAATGCAGGCTTTTTCAATGCAGGCTTCCGTGCAACCAGTTTCTTCGTCGTCGTTTTTTTTGCGGCGCCTTTTTTCGTTGCCGGCTTGCGTGGTGCTGCCTTGCTCACGCTGCGCGGCGAGGCCTTCTTCGCCGAAGCTTTCTTGGCTGGTGCTTTCTTGGCTGGTGCTTTCTTTGCCGCGGACTTCTTCGCAGCCGACTTTCGGGTCATAGCCATGCGTTCGTTCTCCTGCGGTGATCGATGGGACGAGGTCAGTATGCGCGCCTGCGCCGCAACGGGCATTGGGCGCCGCAGCAACCGTTCATCATCCGCGCGTCGAAACGGCCGTACCGGCAACCGACCCGCCGTTCACCGGAAGCTGGGGTGCATCAGCGCATCGAGAAAATGCGGCAGCACCCGATGATCCATCAGCAAAGTGAAGAGTACGCCGTACGCGGCGCCCCACAGGTGCGCGCTGTGGTTGACGTTGCCTTGCCCGCGTCGATCCATGTAGATCGAGTAGCCGGTGTACAGCAGTGCATAAACAATCGCCGGCATCGGTATCACCAGCACGATGATCTGTTGCCAGGGCGCGAGCAGGATGAACGCGAACAGCACCGCCGACACCGCGCCCGAGGCGCCGAGGCTGCGGTAATTCGGGTTGGCGCGATTTTTCAGATAGGTCGGCAGGATCGAGATCACCAGACCACCGATATAGAACAAGGCAAACCCGAGCGTGCCCAGCGAGTTGGTAAAGAACG
>DASZCB010000285.1:0-12832 GCA_035943575.1 Rhodanobacter sp.
CAGGATCTGTGGTTTCACCTTCCGCTGCGCTACGAGGACAAGACCCGCGTCACCGCGATCGCCGATCTGTGCGTCGGCGAGCGGGCGCAGGTCGAGGGTGTGGTCGAGGCGGTCGAGCGTGGCTTTCGCTATCGCCCGCAGTTGAAGGTGGCAGTCGGCGATACCAGCCGGCAGACCTTGCTGCTGCGTTTTTTCCATTTCAATCGGGCGCAGGCCGAGCAGTTGTTGCCGGGCACGCGGCTGCTTTGCTATGGCGAAGTGCGCCACGGTGCGCAAGGGTTGGAGATGGTGCATCCCAGCTATCAGCGCCTGAGCGGAGATGCGGAGGTCACGGTCGACGAGTTGCTCAGTCCGGTATATCCGACCACCGAAGGACTGGGCTCAAAGCGTCTGGCCGGGGTGATCGGCAAAGCGCTGGCGCTGTTGCCGCCGGCCGTGCAGCTGGAGCTGATTCCACCCGAGCTGTGCGCCGAACACGGCCTTACCTCGTTGCGTGACGCATTGCTCTACGTGCATCGGCCACCGCCGGACGCGCATCTGGGCCAGCTCACGCTCGGCCGTCATCCGGCGCAGCAGCGGCTGGCTTTCGAGGAATTGCTGACCCAGCACCTGAGCCTGAAACGCATGCGTGCGGCGGTGCGCAGCCGGCATGCGCCGAAGCTGGATGGCGATGGTGGTCTGCGCCGGCAACTGCTCGTTGGGTTGCCGTTCCGGCTCACTGCGGCACAACAGCGTGTCAGCACCGAAGTCGCGCGAGATCTGGCGAGAGCCCAGCCGATGCTGCGACTGGTGCAGGGCGACGTCGGTAGCGGCAAGACGGTGGTCGCAGCGCTGGCAGCGCTGGCAGCGGTGGAGGCGGGCTATCAAGTCACTCTGATGGCGCCGACTGAATTGCTGGCCGAGCAGCATCTGCACAATTTCCGGCACTGGCTGAAACCACTCGGCATCGAGGTGGAGTGGCTGGCCGGCAAGGTCACCGGCAAGGCTCGCAAGCTGGCGCTGGAGCGGGTGGCTGCCGGCACACCGGTGGTGATCGGCACGCATGCACTGATGCAGGAAGGGGTCGCGTTTGCACGGCTCGGGCTGGTGATCGTCGACGAGCAGCACCGCTTCGGCGTGCAGCAACGGTTGGCATTGCGCGACAAGGGCAAGGACGGTGAACTGGTGCCGCACCAACTGGTACTCACCGCTACGCCGATTCCGCGCACGCTGGCGATGAGTGCTTACGCCGATCTGGACGTTTCTTCCATCGACGAATTGCCGCCCGGCCGCACGCCAGTGCAGACCATCGCGATCTCGAACGCGCGGCGGATCGAGGTGATCGGGCGCATCCATGCAGCTTGTGTCGACGGGCGCCAGGTGTACTGGGTATGCACGCTGATCGAGGAGTCCGAGCAGCTGCGCGCGCAGGCGGCCGAGGTGGCGCATGCCGAGCTGTCCACCGCGTTGACTGGCTTCAAGGTCGGCCTGATCCACGGCCGCATGAAGCCGAAGGAAAAGCAGGCGGTGATGGATGCGTTCAAGGCCGGTGAGCTGGCCGTGCTGGTGGCTACCACGGTGATCGAGGTGGGCGTGGATGTGCCGAACGCCAGCCTGATGGTGATCGAAAACAGTGAGCGGCTCGGGTTGGCCCAGCTGCATCAGCTGCGCGGTCGGGTCGGCCGCGGCGCGCGCGCCTCCAACTGCGTGCTGCTGTATCAGCCGCCGCTCGGTCAGCTGGCGCGCGAGCGGTTGCAGGTGATGCGCGATACCAACGACGGCTTTCGCATCGCCGAAAAGGATCTGGAGCTGCGCGGCCCCGGCGAAGTGCTCGGTACCCGGCAGACTGGCCAGCTCAGTTTCCGGATCGCCGATCTGGCCCGCGACGCACATCTGCTGCCGGCGGTGCAGCAGGTCGGCGAACACATGCTGGCGGAATACCCGCGGCAGACCGAACAGTTGATCGAGCGCTGGATCGGCGGCGGCGCACGCTACGTGCATGCGTGAAGGGCGACTACTCGCCGTGCCGGTTCCGCTAAGCTGTTTCTTTGCACCGACGCGACCCGCATCCGATGAGCAAACCGCAACTCCTGATTGATACCGATCCCGGCGTCGACGACGCGCTGGCGATCCTGATGGCGCACGCGCATGCCGATATTGCCGGCCTCAGCATCGCCGCGGGCAACGTCGGACTCGGCCATACCGTGCGTAATGCACGCACCCTGATAGACCTGCTGGGCAGCACCGCACCGGTGTTCGCCGGCTGTGCCACGCCGCTGGTGCGTGCGCCGGAGGAGGATGCCGCGTTCGTGCATGGCGCGGATGGTTTCGGCGATGTCGGCTTTCCTGTGCCTAAGGCTCCGCTGGCTGACGAATCCGCGGCGCTGGCCTTGCTGCGGCTGACTCGCGAGCGGTCGGGCGAACTGACCCTGGTGGCGCTGGCACCGCTGACCAATCTGGCGCTGGCCTTGCGGCTGGATCCCACGCTGCCCAAGCGGGTCGCGCGACTGGTGGTGATGGGCGGTGCGGTCACCGGTCGCGGCAACACTGGCAAGGTGCCGGCAGAGTTCAATGTCGGCTTCGATCCGGAAGCGGCGCATGTGGTGTTCGAGGCGTTTCCGTCGTTTGACCTGGTCGACTGGGAAGCCACCTTGCGGCATGCATTCAGCGATACGGAATTCGATGATTGGCTGGCCGCCGGCGATCAGCGCGCCGATTTTTTCGGGCAGATCGTCGCCACGGCACGACGTTACAACGCGAAGCATGATCGTAGCGGCGTGATCGCGGCCGATGCTCTGGCGATGGCGGTGGCGATCGATCCGTCGATCGTCACTCGCAGCGAGACCCGCGCGGTGGCGGTGGAGCTGGACGGTCGGCTGACCCGCGGCGCTACCGTGGTCGACTGGGCCGCGCGGCTGGGCCGGCCGGCCCAGGCGAACATCGTGCTGGAAGTGGACCAGGCCCGCTTTGCCGCGATGGTGCGGCGCGCGCTGGGTGTGCCGGACTGACGGGCGGAGGGATTCGCCTCGATGGGCCGATTCGGCGTCTGGTTGGTTGCCGACTTGCGACAGTGCACGATTCCTCGTTACAATGCCGCTCTTTTCACCACCGCTTTAGAGCCTGTCATGAAGCCTGATATCCATCCGAACTACAACCCGGTGGTGTTCCAGGACCTGTCGTCCGACTTTTCGTTCCTGACCAAGTCGACCATGTCCAGCAAGGAAACCATCAAGTGGGAAGACGGCAATGAGTACCCGCTGATCAAGGTGGATATCTCCAGCCATTCGCACCCGTTCTACACCGGCAAGCAGAAGTCGCTGGATGTTGGCGGCCGCGTCGACAAGTTCCGTCGCCGCTATGCAGGCACCGTCAAAGAGTAATCGACGGTAGCGACTAGCGCCTCGCGTTGGTCGACCAGGATTCCGATTCGAAACACGGGGCGAGTGCAGACTCGCCCCGTGTTTTTTCGTGTCTGCCATCCGACCATTCGCCATCGAATGTGGATGGGGCCTTATGCGATAATGGTCGGTGAGCTGACGCCATGGCGTCCGTTGCATCGCATCTTTCCCCGATGTGCGATGCCAGACATTCCCTCGCTGGACGGCACCGTCATTGCGGTTGCCGCCGGTGATGACCCACATGAAGGAGGTTTCCGTGTCCGATTCCAAGATCGTCAAGCTGGTGGATGAGTCGAGCAACCGCAGCAGTGAATTGCCGCTGATCAGCGGCACGCTCGGTCCGGCCTGTATCGACATCGGCACGCTGTACAAGGACACCGGCAACTTCACCTACGATCCCGGCTACGGCAGCACCGCCAGCACCAAGAGCGCGATCACCTATATTGACGGCGACCAGGGCGTGCTGCTCTATCGCGGCTACCCGATCGAGCAGCTGGCGCAGAAGTCCAGTTTCCTCGAGGTGTCCTACCTGCTGCTCAACGGCGAGCTGCCGGATACGGCGCAGTTCGAGAGCTTCGAGCACGAGATCACGCATCACACGATGATGCACGAGGCGCAGAAGAACTTCTTCCAGGGCTTCCACCACGACGCGCACCCGATGGCGATGCTCGCCGCCGCGGTCGCCTCGCTATCGGCGTTCTATCACGACGACCTGGACGTGGAGGATCCGGCTGACCGCAAGCTCGCCGCGATTCGCCTGATCGCGAAGATGCCGACCATCGCAGCCGCTTGCTTCCGCTATTCGGTCGGCTGGCCGATGCGCTATCCGCGCAACAATCTCGAATACGTCACCCGCTTCCTGCACATGATGTTCGAGGTGCCGAGCGAGCCGCTGCAGCTGAATCCGGTCGCTGCCAAGGCGCTGGATCTGCTATTCATCCTGCATGCCGACCACGAGCAGAACGCATCCACTTCCACCGTGCGTCTGGTCGGTTCGACCGGCGCCAATCCGTACGCGTCGATCGCCGCCGGCATCACCGCGCTGTGGGGCCCCGCGCACGGCGGCGCGAACGAAGCGGTGCTGAAGCAGCTCAAGGAGATCGGTACGCCGGACAACGTCGAGACCGCGGTCAAGCGTGCGAAGGACAAGAACGACAGCTTCCGCCTGATGGGTTTTGGCCACCGCGTATACAAGAACTTCGACCCGCGCGCCAAGATCATCCGCGAGATGTGCCACAAGGTGCTGGCCGAGCTTGGCGTCAATGACCCGCTGCTCGACGTGGCCATGAAGCTGGAAGAGGCGGCACTGAAGGATGAGTACTTCGTCGAGCGCAAGTTGTATCCGAATGTCGATTTCTATTCCGGCATCATCTACAAGGCGCTGGGAATCCCGACCGAGATGTTCACCGTGATGTTCGCGATCGCGCGTACCTCCGGCTGGATCGCGCATTGGATCGAGCAGCACGAAACGCCCGGATCGCGGATCGGCCGCCCGCGCCAGATCTACACCGGATCGGACGTGCGCGATTACGTGCCGACGGCCAAGCGCTGATCCTCGACCTGCGCTGATGGATCCAACAAAAACGCCCCGGCTTCGACCGGGGCGTTTTTCATGTGCCGGTGCGATTAGGGCTCAGCGCAACGCGGCGCCCAAGCGCTGTTCGACGTCCTCGCCGGCGTCTTCGCCCAGCAGGATTTCCACCTGCGCTAGCGCGGCGCGGCGCATCGGTCGATCGTCGGCCCGGTCCAGCGGTGCCTGGCGCATTGCATCGCGCGGCAGCACGGTGAGGTCGAACGGCAACTCGTCGGCGGCGAACAACAGGACGGGGTACTCAGGCTGCTCATCGCGGCTGCTGCTGCGCAGCCGGCGGGTCTGCGTTTCGATCGGCACGCCGTGATCGCGCAGGTACAGCGCGACCGCATCGGGATCGTCGCTGAACACATGGAGGCATACTGCCGAGTGCGCATCGGCGGTGCCTTCGAGCACGGCGCCGACCAGGCGCGGCTCGAACGGGGCGAGGAAGCGCATCGCCTCGACCGCGGCCTCGCGTCGTTGCCGCAGCAGCTGCGGCTGGCTGTCGGCGAGAAACAGGCGCTGGTGTTCGCGCAGGGCCTGCTCGATCTCAAGATTACGCGGCAACGACTGCGTTTCGAGAATGCCCAGTCGCTCGGCTGCCTTCAGCTTGGCATGGTGAAAATCACGGATGCCGTGCTCGCTCATCAGGCGGGCGGCTTCCTGCGCAATACGCAGACGATTGCGCTGCAGGCGGTCATGCGCATGGATGCGGTGGTGTTCGCCTCGGGACATGGCGCGCTCCTCATCGGTCGGTAGGGCCGCCCGCCTTGCCCAGGCAGCCCCGGTGGTTCAGAAGATGTCGTAGGCGTGCTGCTGATCCTGTTCCTTCTGCTGGGCGGCCTGATTGCGCAGGCGGTCAACGTCTTCCACCTTGAACATTTCGTTCATGCCGTTCGGGTCGCCCACGGAGGTGGGCAGGCCGTTCTGGCCGTTGATCAATACCGTACTGATTCCCGGCGGCATCGGCAACGTGCTTAGCGGCTGGCCTTTCAGCGCTACGCCCATGTAGTCCATCCAGATCGGCAGGGCCGCCTTGGCGCCGAATTCGCCGTGGCCCAGCGAGGTGTAGTCGTCGTAGCCGACCCAGACCGCCGTCGACAGGTCGCCGTTGAAACCGACGAACCAGGCGTCGCGATGATCGTTGGTGGAACCGGTCTTGCCGGCGAGATCCTCGCGACCCAGTTCCTTGGCGGCGAAACCGGTGCCGCGCAGGATCACGTCCTTCATCAGCGAGGTAACCAGATAGTCATTGCGTACCTCGATCACCTGCGGTGCGAGTACCGGCGGATGTGCATTGTCGCCATGTACGTCGGCCGGCAATACGGCTTCGCCGACGCCGTCGACGCTGCTGGATTCCGCGGGTGCGGCGGCGCTGGCCAGATTGTTGGCAGGCGTCGACAGCATGTTGGCCGGGGGCGGGCCGGGCGGACGCGTGTCGAGCAGGCGCTCCTGGCACTGACGGCAGGCGCGCGCGGGGTTGGCGACGTAGACCGGCTTGCCGTTGCGATCGTCGATCTCGTGGATGAAATATGGCGTGACCAGGTAACCGCCATTGGCGAACACCGCATAGCCGCGGGCCATGCTCATCGGTGACACCGATGCGGTACCTAGCGCCATCGATAGGTTGGCCGGGATCGCATCGAGCGAGAAGCCGAAGCGGGTGGCGTACTCACGCGTGTAGCGCACACCGATTGCGTCGAGCAGGCGTACTGAAACCAGGTTCTTCGACTGCACCAGCGCCTCGCGCAGGCGCATCGGTCCGGCAAATTTGTCGTCGTCGTTGGATGGCGTCCAGATGCCGTTCGGCTTCGACGGATCGGGCAGCGCCAGCGGCGCGTCGTTGATGATCGAGGATGGCGTGAAGCCGTGATCGAAGGCGGCCGAATACAAGTACGGCTTGAAGCTCGAACCGGGCTGGCGAGCCGCCATCACCGCGCGGTTGAACTTGCTGCGCACGAAGTTGAAGCCGCCGACGAGTGCCTGGATCGAGCCGTCTTCCGGATTGATCGAGGTCAGCGCGGCCTGTGCGGCGGGAATCTGCGCCAGCTGCCACTCGCCCTTGCCGTCGCGGGCAAGCCGGATGATGTCGCCACGCTTGAGTACGCTGCTGACGCTGGTCGGTGCGGCGCCGGCCCGATCGTCGTTGATGCGTGGACGCGCCCAACTCACTGCGGTCAGATCGAGGATCACGTTCTCGTGGCTGGACAGATAAACCGTGGCTTGTTTGGCATCGCTGGCCGTGACCAGGCCCGGTTGCATGCCCGAGACGTCGGTGTAGCTGGAAAGCAGGTTGTCATAATCGACCACGCTGGCCCCCGCCGGCAGCTCCTGATGAGCTTCCGGTCCGCGCCAGCCATGCCGCTGATCGTAGGTGATCAAGCCGTCGCGCACGGCTTCCACGGCGGTCTGCTGACGGTCGCTCAGCACGGTGGTTCTGACCACGTAGCCTTCGGTCAACGCGTCGTTGCCAAAGCGGTCGAGTACCTGCCGGCGAACCATTTCCGCCAGATAGGGCGCATCCACCTCGATCGGCTGTTCGTGCGGGTAGGCATGGTTAGGTTCGGCGATCGCCTGCTCGTAGACCGGCTTGGTGATGTAGTCGTGACGCAGCATCTCGCCCAGCACCCAGTTGCGCCGGGCGATCGCGCGTTTGGGGCTGTTGATCGGATTGACGGCCGAAGGCAACTGGAAGGTCGAGGCGATCAAGGCGCATTCGGCTACGCTCAACTGATCCAGCGTCTTGCCGTAGTAGTACTCCGCCGCGGCGGCCACGCCGTACGAACGATGGCCGAGGAACATCTTGTTGAGATACAGCTCAAGGATCTGATCCTTGCTCAATTCATGCTCGATGCGCAGTGCGATGAAGATCTCGGTGAGCTTGCGCGAGTACAGCTTCTCGGGACTCAGGAAGAAGTTGCGCGCAACCTGCTGGGTGATCGTGGAACCACCCGGCCCCTTGTCGCCGCCGGTCACGATGACGTGCCAGCCGGCACGCGCGATACCGTGCCAGTCCACGCCCGGGTGATGGTAGAAGTCCGCATCCTCGGCCGACAGCACCGCGTGCTTGAGTCGATCCGGCACGTTCTCGATGGCGATCGGAATGCGCCGGGTCTCGCCGAAGCTGGCGATCAGCTTGCCGTCGGCGCTCAAGACGCGCAGCGGCACTTGCATGGGGTAGTTCTTGAGCTCCGCCACCGAGGGCAGCCTTGGCGCGATCAGCCAATACGCCACGCCAGCCGCGAGAATCGCCAGGAGCAAACCAGAAAAGGCCAGGATCAATGCCCAGCGCAGCAGACGCTTGAAAATTCGCATGGTGTGGAGATAGCGAGACCTGAGTCAAAACATGGCAGAGTATAGATGTAGCAGTATTCCTCACATGAGACGGGGTTGGTGAGGCGGGGTTGGCTAAAGCAAGGGTCGCGCCATTTGAGGTGATTCCACAAATGTGGTGGGGATCATGCCAATCACTTGAGAAAGTTTCTGTAGACCGTTGCTATTGCGTTAATTTTTCGATTTAATGCCAGTGCGCATCCCGCCAGGATTCTGGCTATGGGCGTCAGCTGCAAGGGGGAAACACCGTGGGGCTTTTTACACCCAAGAAGCCGGCGCTGATTGGTGTCGACATCAGTTCGACTGCCGTCAAGCTGCTGCAGCTAAGTCAAGTGGGCGGTCGCTATCGCGTGGAGCATTACGCGGTCGAGCCACTGCCGCCCAATGCCGTGGTCGAGAAGAACATCGTCGAAGTCGAGGCGGTGGGCGACGCGATCCGTCGCGCGCTGGCGCGTTCGGGCTCCAAGCTCAAGCACGCATCCGCCGCGGTAGCCGGGTCGGCGGTGATCACCCGCATCATCCCGATGACCGGTGACCTTTCCGACGACGATCTGGAAGGTCAGATCCAGGTCGAGGCGAACCAGTACATCCCGTATCCGATCGACGAAGTCAGCCTCGATTACGAGGTGCTCGGGCCGGTACGCGACAACCCCGACATGAACAACGTACTGCTGGCCGCCTCGCGTACCGAGAACGTCGACATGCGCGTGGCCGCACTCGATCTGGGTGGGCTCAGCGCCGGCGTGATCGACGTCGAGGCATTCGCGATGGAAAACGCATTCGCGATGGTGGCCGACCAACTTAACGTCGGCCGCGACGCACTGGTCGCGGTGGTCGACATCGGCGCCACCATGACCACGCTGTCGGTCCTGCGCAACCAGCGCACGATCTACTCACGCGAGCAGGTCTTCGGCGGCAAGCAATTGACCGACGAAATCATGCGCCGCTTCGGGCTCTCCTATGAGGAGGCCGGTCGCGCCAAGCGTAAGGGCGGTCTGCCCGAGTCCTACGAGACCGAGGCACTGGAACCTTTCAAGGAATCGCTGATTCAGCAGATCAGCCGGCTGCTGCAGTTCTTCTTTGCCGGCAGCGAATACAGCAAGGTTGACCAGGTCGTACTGGCTGGCGGTTGCGCCTCGATCGAAGGGCTGGGCCCGATGCTGGAAGAGCAGCTCGGCGTGCCTTGCGTCGTCGCCAATCCGCTGGCCCGCATGTCGCTGTCGCCCCGAGTCCAGGCGCAGTCGCTGGCGCAGGACGCACCCGCATTGATGATCGCGGTCGGCCTCGCCCTGAGGAGTTTCGACTGATGGCACACGTCAACCTACTTCCGTGGCGGGCCGCGCGGCGCAAGCAGCGCGAGCGTGAGTTCTATATGCAGCTGGTCGCCGCTTTCGTGGTGGCGCTGGGCGTGCTGCTGCTGTGGATCTTCTGGATGGATCAGCGAATCGACAACCAGAACGAGCGCAACACGACCCTGCAGACCGAGATCAAGCAGCTCGACGTACGCATCGCCAAGATCAAGGATCTGGAAACGGTGCGCGCGCATCTGCTGGCACGCAAGCAGATCATCGAACAATTGCAGGCGGATCGCTCGCAGATGGTGCATCTGTTCGATGAGCTGGTGAAGACGATCCCTACCAGCGCGCGTCTGACCGCGCTGAAGCAGAACGGCCAGTCGATGTCGCTTGAAGGCGTGTCGCAATCCAACGCCAGCGTCGCCGAATACATGCGCAACGTCGAGTCCTCGCCGTGGATGGGTCATACCGATCTGCGCAAGACCGAAAACACCCATGATGCCACCCGCATGCCGTATTCCTTCGGCCTGGATGTGACGTTGAGCCGACCGAAGGCCGACGAAACCGACGCCGGCAAGGGTGCCGAGCAGCCGGCCGGAGCCAGCTCCAGCACAGCCCCGGCAACGACGGTTCCGGCAGCATCCGGCACCGCCGCCAAAGCGATGACTGCCGCGCCGGCGAAGCCTGCCGTTGCTGCGCAGGTCACGCCGGAAGCCAAGCCGGTGAGTGTGCCAGCTGCCACGGGAGGGACCAGGCAATGAAGTTCCTCGACGACATCCGCAACCTCGATCGCAACAACGTCGGTGGCTGGCCGCAGTCGGTCAAGGTGTTCTTCACCGGGCTGCTGTGTGCAGTTGTGCTGCTGATCGGCTGGTATTTCTTCGTCAGCAGCCAGCAGGACACTCTGCAGACGCTGGCCGGCAAGGAAGATCAGCTCAAGCAGGAGTTCTCGACCAAACAGGCCAAGTCGGTCAATCTGGAAGCGCTGCAGCAACAGCTCGACGAGATGCAGGACATGCTGCGCCAGTTGCTGCGCCAATTGCCCAGCAAGACCGAGATGCCCGAATTGCTGATCGATATTTCGCAGACCGCGCAGTCGGCGGGACTGGAATCCGACCTGTTCCAGCCAGGTCCGGAAACCCCGAAAGACTTCTACGCGGAGAAACCGATCACGCTGCGCATGACCGGTACTTATCACCAGTTCGGCACCTTCATCAGCGGCGTGGCCTCGTTGCCGCGGGTCGTGATCCTGACCTTGCACGATGTCTCGCTGACCCCGAAGGCGCCAGGCAAGGACGGTGCAGGCGGTCAACTCGTACTGCAGGGCACCGTGAAGACTTACCGTTATCTCGACGACGAAGAGAGCGCGGCCGCAGGTGCAGGTAGCAAAGGCAAGACGGGGGGAGCGAAATGATCAACAAGTTTGCTTCCATCAAGCCGGCGCATGTGGCGCGACTGCTGCTGATGCTGGGCGCCGCACTGGTGCTGAGCGGCTGCACCCGCGGCATGTCGGATCTGCGCGACTGGGTTGCGCAGGAAAAGGCCAAGAAGGGTGCGCCGATCCAACCGCTGCCGGTGATCAAGACATTCGAGACGTTCAAGTACGACGATCAGGATCGACGCGATCCGTTCAGCCCGAGTACTGCCGAGCTGCAGACCAACACGGCCAACAGCGGCCCGCGACCGGATGCCAATCGTGCCAAGCAACCGCTGGAGATGTTCGCATTGGACAGTCTCAAGATGGTCGGCACCGTCGGCACCGGCGCGAGCATGGAAGTGCTGGTCAAGGATCCGGGTGGAGTGATCCACCGTGTCCATGCCAACGAGTACATGGGCCAGAACTACGGGCATATCACCGCGATCAGCGAGGACCATATCGATATGGTCGAGCTGATATCCAACGGTAATGGTGGCTGGATGGAACGTCCGGCCAGCATCGCGCTTGACGCGAAATAGGTAGACAGGGGCTGATGCAATGACCAACCAAATCCAATCCTTCCGGGGCCGTGTCATGCGCCATGCGAGCCGTTACATGTTGATGGGACTGCTGGTCGCCGGCGCCACCTGGGCCAGCGCCGCGATGGCAGCCACCACCACGCTGAAGAACATCAGCTATGACGCACTGCCTGGTGGCAGCGTCGAGCTGCACATGGACTTCGGCAATGGCCCGGTGCCGCAACCGAAGATATTCACCACTGGCAATCCGCCGCGTATCGCGGTGGACTTTGCCGACACCGACAATGCGGCCGCGCGACATCTGGATATCGGCAAAGGCTCGACCTCAGGTGTTTCCGCGGTAGCCGCCGGTGGCCGGACCCGGGTAGTGATCGAATTGATGCGTGAATCGAGCTACCGCTCGCGGGTTGAAGGCAACAGCCTGATACTCACCGTCAACAACGGCAGCACGGATCAGTCCGTGACGACCGCTTCCACCATCGATCCGAGCAAGGCGCTACCCTCGTCATCGAATGGCCCGGCGATTTCCAATATCGATTTCCGCCGCGGTCCGAACGGTGAAGGTCGCGTGCTGATCAGCTTCAGCGGCAGCGGTGCGAATGCAGAGATGTCGCGCAAGGGTGACAAGGTGCTGGTCAACGTCGACCATGCCAGCCTGCCGGCCAACCTTGCACAGCGCCTGGATACGATGGACTTCGCCACGCCGGTGCAGTCCATCGTCACCCGCACTGGCACGGGCGGCGGGGCCCGCATGGAAATCGCGGTCAAAGGCGATGTCGACACCTCGGCTTACCAGACTGCCGACCAGTACGTGGTCGAGGTGGCGCCGAAGAAAGCCGCTGCCCAGGATGCCAAGCTTGCCAAGCTGGGCAAGGAGCCGAGCTACAGCGGTAATCGCGTCACCTTCAACTTCCAGGACATCCCGGTACGCTCGGCGCTGCAGCTGATCGCCGACATTTCCAAACTCAACCTGGTGGCATCAGACAGCGTCGGCGGCAGTGTCACCCTGCGGCTGGTCAATGTGCCGTGGGACCAGGCGCTAGATGTGATCCTGCGGGCCAAGAGCCTGGACAAGCGTCGCAATGGCAACGTGATCTGGGTGGCGCCGCAGGCCGAACTGGCCAAGTACGAACAGGATCTGGCCGATGCCAAGCTGAAGGCACAGGATACCGCCGAACTGGTTACCGACTATGTGCCGATCAGCTACGGCAATGCGGCGGACATCGCCAAGTTGTTGACCAGCGGTAGCGCGCAGGGTGGTGGCGGTGGTGGTGGTGCCAACGCTCAGCGCGGCTTCC